>JAHFFT010000074.1 GCA_023247795.1 Candidatus Omnitrophota bacterium | reverse complement strand
GCGTGTGTATGTACAAACATACCTTCGAATGCAACCGGTTGTTCGGGGGATACGAGCGGACTGACGGTGGATACGCCGTCAACGTTAGTAGACTCAACATGCACCAGCTGGTCTTGCACGATGCAGTGTACGACAACGACGAAGTGTGAGTATTACTGTCCGTATGGGTATACCAAATCCGGAAACAGCTGTATAGCCAGTTGCACCTCGCCGTGCGGCAACGGCACCATTCTCACCGGAAACTCGGACACGTGTTATTCGGCGAGTTCCGTGGCCTGCGATATCAGTTGCGACACCGTAAAACAGACAGCGACATGCGTTGGCGGTTATTGGAATACATGGAATCCAAGTACGTTTACCTCCTATACAAATAAAACTTGCACTACTGATGTATGCAAGTGCGCTGTAGGGTACATCAATGCTCCCGGCTGTCCCGCGGGTCATTTTTGGACAATTCCCTAGCGTCGATTGACAAACACTTTCTATTTGTGACTCTAGGGTTGGAAGAAACTTTTTAAAACTGGACAATTATTTTTCGATTCGTTATAATTTTCATGAAATATAGCTCGTGTAATTAAATCGCATTCAAGCGCATCAGTTTAATCCTGCAGAAGTTATCAAAAAATGGATCAACCCAATAGAAGCAACCCGCCGGAAGTAATCATCGGGAACAATCAGATCACCTTTGTGCTGAATCAGGACATTTATCCACGAGATATTGTCCTCAAAACTTGTTATGTCTATATCGACCGGATGTATTTTCAGCTGGATATCCCCAGGGCAAAAATTATCACCGTGACCGTTAAAGGTAAAGAGAGATTGGCGCCCAAAGAGCTGGAGAAATTTAAAGATGACTTTCTTGATGAGCTTCTCAACGCGCTTCTTAGGAAAAGAATCTCCAGACAAAATCAAAAATTGGTGGAATACATCGTCGGCGGAGCCGTCACGGCCGCGCTAGAAAAAGCGGATGCGCGCATGGGGGACACGATCAAGGAAGATGCGGTCGACCCGAACAGGATCGAACGGGAAATTGAGGCGCTCAAAAAGGAACTGGAAGAAGAGATGGACGCGGCATGAACTTGGTCAATAAAATTCATTTTAATAAAAAATTGTACAGCCTCAAAAGCGTTGAAACAACGGCCGAAATCTACCAGGAGTTTGCGCGATTTAAAATCGTCAATGGCAAGAAATACATTGACATCGAGGTTGACATCACAGACAACGAAGAGAGCAGCGAACAAATTATCGATGAATTCAAGAATTACGCTTTACTTTTAAATATTAATCATGCAGGCAACTAAAGAAAACAAACATTTCCACGTTGGAGAATTTCGTTACCGGAAACTGGACGGTAAATACCTCTTGTCCACAACCGGCGGGAACTGGTTATTTTTGAGTGCCAAAGATTTTAGACGTTTTTTGGAAGGAGACATCAAGAAGGACGAAAATATCCATGCTGAATTGGCCGAAAAGGGTTTTGTGGACATTGACCGGAAGAAACTGGCACAACAGGCTGCTGATTATCTCAATCTTCATCATACTGTTTCTCACGGGACGGGTCTTTACATGTTTGTCCTCACGCTAAGATGTAATCATGCCTGCTCATACTGTCAGATTACTCCGGAGGCGCCCGATGCCAAAGGGTTTGATATGGACGAAGAGACGGCCAGGAAATCGGTGGATTTGGCGTTAAGAACACCGTCACTGGCAGTCTGTATTGAATTTCAGGGAGGCGAACCGCTCCTGAATTGGCCGGTCTTAAAATATATCATCGAATACGCCCTTGAAGCGAATAAGCGAAAGAATAAAAACCTGAAATTCAGTCTCGTCTCCAATCTCACCCTGATGGATGAAGAAAAATTGCAGTTCCTTCTGGATCACAACGTGAATATCTGTTGTTCGCTGGACGGGCCGGAAGAGATTCATAACAAGAACCGGGCCTACTTTGAAAAAGGAGGGAGCTATGCTCCCGTGACCAAAAATATCCATATGATCCAGCGAGCCATAACAAAAAAGAGAAAAGAATCCGAAGGGGCCTTTGTGGATAATCTGAATGCCTTGACGACGATTACCCGGCACTCTTTGCCACACTGGAAGGGAATCGTGGATGAATACCTCAAATTCGGATTTACCAGCATCTTTCTTCGGCCCTTGAGTCCTTTTGGATTTGAACGGCGCGCGACAAAGGTCATCGGATACGAGGCCAAAGAGTTTGTTGATTTTTACGTGAAAGCGATGGACTATATCCTGGAATTGAACCTGCAAGGCCGATTATTCGTGGAGAAAAATGCCTACTATGTCTTGAAAAAAATCCTTAAAGGCGATGATCCCGGCTTTCTGGAACTGCGTTCTCCCTGCGGGGCCGGCATTGGACAGATGGCCTTTAATCCGGATGGAAAGATCTACACCTGTGATGAAGGGAGGATGGCCGCCCGCATGGGATATGAAAACTTCTGCACCGGCAATGTGCGGAAAAGTGAATTTAATGATTTAATTGACAATGACATCGTCAAGACCTCATGCGTCGCATCCTGCCTGGAGAGTCACGCCGGCTGCAGCGATTGCGTCTATAAACCCTATTGCGGGATCTGCCCGGTGGCGAATCTGACCAAATATGGCACCATTTTTCCGCAAATGCCGGATACCGACCACTGTAAAATCATGATGGGCATATTTGATTATTTTTTCGTGAGAGCACGAAACAGTACCTGCGAGCCGATCTGGGAGCGTTGGCTTGCGTATGATAATTACCTGCAAGATCAACATAGCTGTCCCATATAAATTCTTAACGTTAGTCCAGCAAAGGTACGCCGCCAAGATTGACGCATTGGGCTCACCCTGGAGCGCGCGCAATGATCAGTCCCCGTAAGGGAATCTCTCCAAAGAACGACCCGGATACCCTCAATCTGTTTTTTACAGGAAAATGCAATTTAGGGTGTCATTATTGTTTCGTGGATCGCACATGTTTACATAATACAACGGTGACGGGGGATGCCCTCAAAAAGAGCATTGACTTGCTGTTGAGTCGCCCTGGGCAGGAGAAACGGCTCAGCTATATGGGAGGGGAGCCCACCATTGAGTTTGCTCTGGTGAAAGAATCCTACAATTATGCGAAAGAACAGGCCCAAAAAAAAGGCATCACCCTAGAGGCGACCTTGACGACCAACGGCACCTTGCTCAATCAAGAAATGATTGATTATTTCATCACGAATAAGATGACGATCAAATTGAGCGTAGAAGGCGACAAGGCGACCCATGACCAAAACCGGCCTTTTAAGGCGAATCCAAAACGCTCAAGTTATGATAAGATTATGGACAATATGGCGAAGATTGATGGCGATGGTTTACGCCTGGCTGTTTCGATGGTTTTTACTCCCAGGGACATTGACGGCCTGTTAGATCGCATTCAGTTCTTAAATAGCAAAGGGTTCGGTTGGATTGATTTTTATCCGGAATTGTACGCGCATTGGGAATTGCGCGATTTGGAAAAGGCCCAGAAATTTTTTCTGGAATTCGAGGCGTATTATGTCGGACTTTTCAAAGAAAAAAAGAAGGCCTTTAAAAATTCCCGGATCGATGTTGTCGTGAATGACGTAAAGATCGATAAAATGCAGCATTGCAAAAAGGTTCATCTGAACGCGCAAGAAGAATTTTATGTGTGCGACAAAATCTTCTCTCTGGATGCCGAACGGAGGAAAAAATACGTCGTTGGGAGTGTCAAGAAAGGAATTGATGTTGAGAAACGTTCCCGAAAGCTTTTGGATTTACACGAGGAATTCTTGCAGGAGAGCAGCCTTAAATGCGCGGAATGTTCCATCTATCAATATTGTTTTTGTCCCCTCGGTCATTTCATCTATTACCGGGAGTCAAAAAAAAACGGGGATGGAAAGGCAGGGAGGAACCTCTTAAAATCGTTTTGTTTTTTCTCCAAAGTCTACACCAGGAGTGTTTTGAGTATCAAGATGGCGTTGACGCACTATCCTGAATTTATGAAAATGTATAACATCCGAAGTTGAGCTCGGTAAGAAATCGTAAGCAGGCCCTTGACACAAGAAAAATTGTTATATATACTTAATCTATCCATATGAAAAAGAAAAAAATATTACCGACTCTCGCAAAAGACCTCAAGTCCTACCTCCAAAGTGAAGAAGGAAAGATTGTCGAAAAAAAAGCAGCCAAATTGAGTCTTACCTTAATAGCTGCCGGTGGGGCATTGAGCGGCGTAATGAATCCCGCGGATGTTCAGGCGGCCTGTGTGGCAGTATGTCCGGGCTGTAACAGTTGCTGTCCATCGCATACCCATCATTCTAACCACGGTTCCGGAGGGTGGTGTTAATTTTTATCCCCTCTTACACCAAAAGTCAAACTTGAGAAAAATTTAGACAGAGCTTGGCAGGCGAACGGGTTTGAATTCTTCCCAGCCGAAATGTTCCGGATATTCCTTCCAGGGGCCCTCACATTTTTTAAAGTATACACATCCTTGGCATTTGTCGGCTTTAATTTTGCACTGAACTTTTCGCGATTCCGTGAAATTTTCTATTGTATTGTCTAAATCGAAAACTTTTGTATCGGGAATCTTGTCTTCCGCGACATAGCGTTCATAGCCACGCATAAAGCAATAGGGGATGGCTTCGGTCATAGCCCGTACCCTTGTGTTTTTACTGATATCCAGGGCTTTTTTGACGAAGGGAGCAACGAGCGACTTTTGGGGGACAATGAGACTAAAATTCTTTTCCGCATTTCCCAACACGTGCACGAACGCCAGTTGGAATTGATCAACTCTCAGGTAGACAAGTAATTCCGCGATGTGGGGCAAGTAGCGATAATTCAATTTTGTAATCACGGTATTGGTAATAACGTCTTGTTTTAGTTGTTTTAGATTTTTAATCCCTAAAATTGCCTGGGCGAATGCCCCCTTCGCGTGAGTTAAGTAATCGTGGATTTCAGGGGTCGGGCCATGCACAGATGGGGCGAATTGATTGGCGCCAGCTTCGATCATTTCTTTGCAAAAATCGATGTAAGCAAACCTGCGGCCGTTACTCTGTATCTGTATTAATGTAAAGCCCATTCCCCTTGCGTATTTTACAAGGTCAATGATATCAGGATGTATGGTTGGTTCTCCGCCTGTGAAAACAATGGCTTTATATCCTTCGTTGGCCGACCGATGTATATGCTCTCTAAGTTGTTCACTTGTTTTCCTGTTTCCGAAAGCTTTTTTGTGCCCTTGAACGCAAAACAGACAGTTATTGT
Organism: Candidatus Omnitrophota bacterium; assembly: GCA_023247795.1. Lineage (GTDB taxonomy): Bacteria > Omnitrophota > Gorgyraeia > Zapsychrales > JANLHA01 > JAHFFS01. Next base: position 111 of record JAHFFT010000074.1, on the reverse strand, counting down.
TGCACAAAAAACCGATTTTTAAATCAACTTTCTTCATTGACCTTCTTAATCCCAAGAGGATCTTTCTGATAATCTCCCGCCTCGGCCTCGAGTTCTTTCATCAATGCCTCA
>JAHFFT010000047.1 GCA_023247795.1 Candidatus Omnitrophota bacterium | reverse complement strand
TTTTCGCAAAAGGATTCTTAAGGATCAGGCCTCTGTCAGCATTTGTAAGCTTTGCAGCAGTTACCCGGCAAGTCGCGTTAGGTGAGATCTGCTATGTCAGTTTTATTGATCCATTCATGATTTGTTGATTTTTGGGTTCTGTATGCATAATCCATATTTTTTTGTGCCATTTGAGGTTTTTGTTATTTTTCTTTTAGGTTTATTCCTGAGGTTATTGCCCCACTATTTTTCGCCCAACGGTCTGGGTGTTGATCATTGGTATTGGAAGGCATACATTGAGAAGTGGCGTAGTGATCGCCAGTTTCCCCCAATGCTTCCACAGTTTCTTTTGGAAAAACACCAGTGGTATCCGCCTTTTTTTCCGCTGCTTGTCGCACGTTGCCCGAATGTGCTGTTCGATCGGTTCAGTCATGTGATTGCTGTTTTTATCGACCTTTTGAGGATGTTTTTTGTTATGGCGATCGTTTTTGTTCTAACCGGACGGATGACTTCGGTGCTGGGAGCAGGGGTTGTATATGCCTTTACGCCAATTCTGATCAGTTATAATGTCCAGTTAAATCCGCGCGGCTTGGCAGCTCTTTTTCTCGATATCGTCGTTGTTCTCCTGATTTTCTTAATATGGCACACGGTTCCAGTGTGGCTTTGGATTTTTGTGGTCTTATTTTCAGGATTGATCCTTTTGACGCATAAAATGACAACGCAGTTATTTTGGTTTCTTTGTTTAACAGTTGGGGTTTCAACGGCAGACTGGCGTCTTTTATTGTTGGTTCCGGGCTCAATGGTCATGGCGCTTATTCTCAGTAAAGGATTTTATTTTAAGATATTGCTTGCACATTGGGATATTGTAACTTTTTGGAACCGGAATTGGCGATGGCTTTCTGCACATCCTGTTCTTGAATCACCCATTTATGGCGTCCCAGGGTATGAAACGCCGACAAAATATTTTCGTTCTGGATTAAAAGGGACCTGGCGCAGGATGTTGTATTTATTTGGTTTTAACCCATGGTCATGGACGATTCTGGCCGCGGGTTTGTGGATGTACGGACCGCATTCTTTTTTGACTTATGAAGATGCTTGGACGATCCGCTGGTTGGCGCTCATTTTATTTTTTACGATGCTCACAACATTTGTTCCTGCATTACGCTGTTTGGGAAATGGCTACCTGTATCTTTATAACAGCAGTTTTCCAGCTGCCTTGGCGGTTGGCTTCATCTGGGGAGGCCTTAAGCATGATATGGTAGTGAACGTTATTTTGGCTCTGACATTTGCTTTTTGTGTTATGGGCATCGGTTTTTATTTCTGGGTCCTGAAGAAAAGTAAGACATTAAAGGTTGATGTTTCCATGAATGAGGTGCTCGAACGGCTACGGAACCTTTCTGATGGGATTGTCCTGTGTTTTCCTCAGCACTGGCATGATATTGTTGCCTATAAATCCAAGAAACCTGTCATGTGGGGCGGGCATGGATATGGGTTTAAACGTATAGAATTTATTTTTCCTAGAGTGACAGAGCCCATTAAAAAGACAATCAAGGAATTTAATATCAAATATTTGCTTACGTATGAAAAATATCTTCCGGACAATTTTCTTAAAGATTTACCCCCGGCGGATGTTGAAGAATTTGGACAGTATCGGTTGTTCCGATTTACGAGTTGATCATTCAAAAAAATGTAGTATGGCGCATATGAAAATACTTTATTTTGTCACAGAAGATTGGTATTTTTGGTCTCATCGACTTGCTCTTGCCCAGGAAGCAAAAAGAAGAGGTTACGAGGTATTGGTGGCGACCAGGATCGATCAGTACGGTGATCGAATACGCGACCAGGGGTTTCGTGTTGTCCCATTGAATATACAGCGACGCAGTACAAATTTTTGGAGCGAGCTGTCGGCGGTCCTTGAGATCACGAACATCTATCGTCGCGAGAAGCCCGATATCGTCCATCATGTGGCTATGAAGCCGGTTTTGTATGGGTCAATTGCCGCGCGCATAGCTCGTGTGCGGCATGTTGTTAATGCCCTTGCGGGTTTGGGGTACGTTTTTACTTCCAGGCAAATGAAAGCGCGCTGTCTACGTCCTATTATCAGGATTTTTTTTCGATTTTTGCTAAACCATCGAGGATCAAGGCTCATTCTACAGAATAAAGATGACTGTGCGTTGTTTATTAACGCTAGCCTTGTGAGTGAAGACAGGATTTGTTTGATTAGAGGATCGGGTGTTGACGTAAATATCTTTTCACCCTCATCGGAACAGGGTGGCATTCCGGTTGTTGTCCTGGTGTCGCGTATGTTATGGGACAAGGGGGTAAGGGAATTTGTCGCGGCCGCTGAACTGCTTAAAAAACGGCAAATGAACGCGCGGTTTGTTTTAGTTGGGGACCGCGATTCGCACAATCCAAGTTCGGTGCCGGAGAAAATGCTTCAAGATTGGTCGCGCGTCGGTATCGTTGAGTGGTGGGGGAAAAAAGAAAATATATCAGAAATGTTTTCTCAGGTGACAATCGCTTGTTTGCCTTCCTATCGGGAAGGTCTGCCCAAAGTGCTTCTTGAAGCGGCCGCGTGTGGTCTTCCCATCGTCACGACCGATGTTCCTGGCTGTCGAGAAATCGTTAGGCATGAAGACAATGGATTGCTTGTTCCAGTAAGGAGCACGATTGAACTGGCGGATGCCCTGGAGTGTCTTATCAAAGATCCTGGTCTCCGCCGCAGAATGGGTTCTCGAGGACGCGAGATTGTTGTCAAGGAGTTTGCAGTTGAGAAGGTTGTTGCTGAAACAATGGCGTTGTATGAGGAGTTGTTGCAACAATGAAGATTCTTGTTACTGGTGCGAACGGATTTATTGGGCAGAGTCTATGTGCGTATTTAAAAGAAAAAGGCCATGTTGTTCAAGCGGCTGTGCGTCGTCACGCGCGAATTTTTTCTGTAGTAGATGAATATATCCAAATAGGCGATATCAATGAATCAACCGATTGGCAAAAGGCTTTAATCAATGTCGATATTGTTATTCATTTAGCGGCCCGCGTCCACGTGATGATTGATTCAGCCGGTGATGATTTGGAAGCTTTTCGCAAGGTCAACGTATTTGGGACCGAGCGCCTGGCGAGAATGGCCGCAAGGTCGGGAGTTAAAAGATTTATTTTTATCAGCTCAGTCAAGGTCAATGGGGAGGGTTCTGGCATGCCATATACAGAAAAAGATCCCCCGGCTCCTGAAGATGCTTATGGTATCAGTAAGCAACAGGCAGAGGATTTACTGGCTTGCGTAGCTGCTGAGACCGGTCTGCAGACAGTTGTTTTACGAATTCCTTTGGTTTATGGTCAAGGAGTGAAGGCCAATTTTAAGAATTTGATGAAGATCGTTGCTTCGGGCCTGCCACTACCACTTAAAGGTCTAGACAACCACCGCAGTTTTGTTTATCTTGGTAATTTGATGGATGCCATCAATGTTTGTATGGTTCATCCGTTGGCCGCGGGAGAGACCTTTATTGTTAGTGACGGACAAGATATTTCGATAGCGGATTTAATAAAAATGATTGCTCGTGCAATGAATAAAAAATTGATTTTATTTTCTTTGCATCCCGCTGTGTTAATGTGGCTATGCGCTATGGCAGGGAAGAAGGAAGAAATAAAAAAAATGACAGGGTCTCTTCTTGTTGATTGTAGTAAAATTAACAATTTGCTGGGCTGGAAACCCCGATTTTTAATGGAAGAGGGAATAGCGGAAACCGTCGCGCGCTATTTAAAGAATGATAAAGCGGATATTTGATCTCATTTTAGCCGTGGTTTTAATCATTGTGTTTGGCGTTCCCATGCTTCTGATCGCGTTGTTCATCAAGTTGAGATCTAAAGGACCCGCCATCTTTTGGACGGATCGTGTCGGGATTAACAATGTCCTCTTTAAGATGGCCAAATTCAGAACAATGAAAGTGGACACTCCTCAAGTGGCGACACATTTGATGAAGGACCCCAGACAGTATTTAATTCCCGGCGGAGAATTGTTGCGTAAATGCAGTCTTGATGAGTTGCCACAGCTATTCAATATTTTAAAGGGTGACATGAGTTTTGTTGGTCCTCGTCCAGCATTGTTTAATCAGGATGATTTGAAGGCCCTGCGTACAATGAAGAATATCCATACCTTAACTCCAGGAATAACAGGTTGGGCCCAGACCAATGGGAGAGACGATTTGCCAATTCCTGAAAAGGTTTCTTTTGATGAGTACTACTTAAAACACCGTTCTTTTGCGTTTGATTTGTATATCATTTTTATAACAATTTTGAAAGTCGTTAAAAAAGAGGGTGTTCAGCATTGAACATAAAATTATTAGCTTATAAATATCGTCGTTTGATTATCATAGCCATTCATTTGGTTTTGGTCGTGTGTGCTTATATCCTTGCGTTTTACCTGCGGTTGGATTTCAATGTCGCGAGTGATTATTGGAAGACAATCATCAAGACTCTCCCCATGCTTATTGGTGTCAAAATGATCATTTTTGGATATTTTGGACTTTATACTGGCCTATGGAGATACGCGGGTATATTGGATGTTTGGAAAATAATTCAGGCGCATATTTTATCACTGTTGTTTTATACACTTGCGATAGCCTTTTTTTATTCTTTTGTTGGTTTCCCGCGTTCAATCTTAGTATTAGACTGTATTTTGTGCTTTTATTTGGTGGCGGGAGTTCGTTTTATGACCCGGTTATTCAGGGAAAAATTTCATCCTTCTCAAAGAGGCAATAAAAAGAGGGCCCTCATTATAGGAGCGGGAGAAGTCGGTATGATGGTGTTGAGAGAATCACGGATGAATCCTAAGGCAAATATAAATGTGATAGGCTTTATTGATGATGATAAGAATAAAAAGAATTTGCATATTCAAGGCACAGGTATTTTGGGAACGTGTAACGATATCCCTTTCGCTATTAACAAATACATGATTGATGAGGTTATCATTGCCATTCCTAGCGCTAAACGAGAGGTGATAAGGAATGTCATTGCGCATTGTCAATCGCTTTCTGTTAAGATCCGCATCGTCCCTGGCCTACAGAAGATATTAAGTGGAGATTTAGAGGTTAAGCCCAGAGACATTAGACCTGAAGATCTCATGGGCAGAGAAACAGTAAATATAAATGTGGATGAGATCAAGGGTTACTTATTTAATAAAGTCATTTTGATTACAGGTGCTGGCGGTTCCATAGGTTCAGCTCTCTGTAGACAAATCGTACGGTTTAGCCCTAAAGAGGTCTTGCTATATGACCATAATGAGAACGATGTTTATTACTTAGGGATTGAATTTTTGACAAAATATCCGGAGATCAAATTCAGAAATATCATCGGGGACATAAAAGATATCGGCCTACTAAAGAATGTATTTTCGTTTCATAGTCCGCAAGTTGTGTTTCACGCGGCGGCCCATAAGCATGTTCCTCTTATGGAAGAAAATCCCGTGGCTGCGGTAAAGAACAATGTTTTAGGAAGTCGAAATCTTATCTATGCCGCTGCGCATTACAAGGTAGAAAGATTTATTCTTATTTCAACGGATAAGGCGGTCAATCCTACCAATGTGATGGGGATGACCAAAAGGATTACAGAGATGATTTTACAATCTAAAGCTAAACTGAGTAAGACCAAATTCATGGCTGTTAGATTTGGGAATGTTTTGGGTTCCAATGGAAGTGTGGTTCCTTTGTTTAAAAAGCAAATCGAAGAAGGGGGGCCGGTTACATTAACCCATCCTGAGGTTAAAAGATATTTTATGAGTATCAATGAAGCCAGTCAGTTGGTGTTACAGGCCGGGGCTATGGGCAAAGCAGGAGAAATATTTATTTTAGATATGGGGAAACAGATTAAAATACTTGATTTGGCCAAGGAGTTGATTGTTCTTTATGGGCTGAAGCCAGATGAAGATATTAAAATAGAATACATTGGTTTACGACCAGGCGAGAAGCTTTTTGAAGAAACATTGTTGGATAGCGAAAAGGACAAGGCCACCAAAGCAGACAAGATTTATATTGCTCAGTCGGATCATTTTGATCCGCGCGTATTAAGGCGCAAAATAAAAGAGCTAGAAAAAATGGTCAATGTGATGGATGGATCTGGTGTGGCCAAGAAATTACGAGAGATCATAAGGATATGAAATTTAAAAGCAATATGATTTCACGAGCAAATATTTTTGTGGAGAGCCTGTATCTCTTTGGCTTTTCAATTTTTCTTATCCTTGCCCCATATTCTAAACAAACCGTGAAGACCGTTTTTGTTTTTTCTATCACGGTATTTTTTCTCAATAAAATTTTTCAATTCGGGAAAAATTTTTATTTACAATTGCTACCAAAAACAGCTGTTAATCCCGTGTTAGTTTATTTTACTTTTTTTGTTATTGCTTCCACGCTGTTCAGTTTGGATATTTATTACAGCCAAAGTGTTTTATTTGAACGGTATATCGGTTATTTGCTGTTTTTTTTGCTGGGAATTGACGTCGTCCGTAAACGAAAGGATGCCTTAATTTTGGGAGCGGCAGTTGTTTTAAGCATGGTTTTTCTTGGCATAGGAGGGATATGGGATGTTTTACACGATCCTGGTCAATATGAGCGGCTGTCGACAGCATATGGCAATAGTACCAATTATGTGGCTTATTTGGCCTTATTTTTACCATTAACTGTTCTGTTTAGCTTTTTTGCAAGAAAAAAATATTTAAAATTTGGTGGTATCATAGGTGCATTATTTTTGCTTCCTTGTTTTATTCTGCAAGGTTCCCGTACCCTCTGGCTGGCGGCCCCGATTTCAATATTTGTATTGCTTCTTTTCAGGAATAGAAATTTTGCTTTTTATTTTCTGGCTTTTTTGATTACAGTATTTTTATGCAAAGGAATTTTATTTAAAGGAGTTTTCCCCCTACCCCACTCAATACAACAGCGTACAGATGCCATCTTTGACCCATGTCAATGGTGGGGAACAAGGATCGAATTTTGGAAAGCGGGCTTGGCTATGTTGGGCGATCATCCGTTGTTCGGGGTGGGATTAGGCATGTATGGAAAAATGTTTTCAGTTTATTCACCTAATTTTGGCAGTGAGAATTTACACGCGGAAAGTCTCTATGTTGAAATCGCGGCGGAAATGGGATTACTTGGAATGGTTTCATTTTTGAGCGTTTTTATCGTTTATTTAAAGAAGTCGATCCAGTCGCTCGGAAAAATACAAGATCAGGATGTTTATTCCATGCAAGCAGGTTTGATTGGCGGGATCATCGCCAGTTTGATCCTTGGATGTTCAACTTCGATCATCACGGTGGGAGTACAAAATTCACCGCTTTTTTGGTTTTTGTTTGGAATGTCGGTTGGATTGATTCCGAAGGAGGAAAAAAATTCGTCGATGGCCACTGGCTAACCGAAGCTTTTTTTGTTCAACAATAGTTCCGTCGCTTGTTTGACCGGAACGGGCCGGCTGAAATAAAACCCCTGCGCCTCATCACAGCCTTCCAATTTCAAAAATTCAAACTGTTCTTTGGATTCAACACCCTCCGCCACCGCTTTTAATCCTAATTTATGTGCAAGGGCAATGATGGCCGAAACGATATTCGCGTTATTTTTTTTGTGCGGCAATTCTTGAATGAAAATCCGTTCAATTTTTAATGAATCGATGGGAAATAATTTCAGACAGTGGATCGAGGAGTAGCCAACACCGAAATCATCTAGCGAAATTTGAACACCCATTTTTTTTAGCTTGGTTAGAGTCTCTACACTGAAGTTAATATCTTTAATAGCGATGCTTTCGGTGATTTCAAGTTCAAGAGTAAGAGAAGGGCTGCCGAATTCCTGCATGGTTCGTTTGATCAATTCCGGAAGGTTTTGATGTTGAAACTGCCGGGCGGAAAAATTGACCGCCATGCTCACCTTCGGTAATTTTTGTTCCTGCCATTTTTTATTTTGTTGACAGACCGTTTCAAGCACCCATTGACCGATATTCAATATCATGCCGGATTCTTCAGCTAAGGGGATGAATTCCAGTGGTGGGATCATTCCTTTTGAAGGATGGTTCCAGCGTAGCAACGCTTCCATGCAAAGGATCCGTCCCGAGCGGCAACAGATGATTGGTTGGTAGTGAATTTCAAATTCTTTGTTATTGATGGCGCGTCTTAAGTCGGCCTCGAGATTGATTTGTGCGATGACGCGGTTCTGCATGTCCTTGTCAAAGAGTTCATGACAACCCTTGCCCTTGACTTTTGCTCGGTACATGGCGGTGTCAGCGTCGCGGATCATGGCTTCGGCGAGAGTGTGTTCCGGGGAATTGGTGGCAATACCGACGCTCGCGGTTATAAAGATATTCTGGTCAAAGATTTTGAAAGGCGAGGTTAATTCCTTTTGAATGCGTTCAGCAAAATAGAGGGCCCCGCGAACATCGCGGATATCATCCAAAAGAACCGTAAATTCATCCCCGGCTAATCGGGCGATGGTGTCACTGGCCCGCAGACACGTTTTGAGCCGTTGGCTAAATTTGATCAGCAGTTGATCTCCGGCCTCATGACCCAAACTATCATTGACCAGTTTGAAACGGTCCAAGTCAATGAAGAGGATCGCGAATTTATAGTCAGGATTCCTCTGAGAGTGCGAGATCAATCGGTTCACTCGATCCAAGAACAGGGTGCGGTTAGGAAGTCCGGTCAATTTGTCATGGAGGGCGTCATGACGAAGTTGGTCTTCTGCGGCCTTTCGCAAAGTGATGTCGGTTTGTGAACCAACCAACCGGTAGGCGGTTCCTTGATCATCTTGAACGCTTATCCCGCGCGTTAACACCCAGAGATAAGTTTGGTTTTTATGCAGGATCCGGTGCTCAATTTTTAAAAACGATTCTCCTTGATGAATGACCGCGTCAATCTCTCGACGGACCATCTGGATGTCATCGGGATGAATACGGTTGAACCATTCCATCGGGTCTTGAGTGATATCGAGATCATCCAGACCCAGCATCATTTTCCATTGATCCGATAAAATGATTTTATTTGTTTTAAGGTCCCAATCCCAAATCCCGTCGTTTGCCCCGCGTAGGACCAGGGCATAACGCTGTTCACTTTCTTTAAGGGCTTTTTCAGCGATTTTTCTTTCCGTGATGTTTCTGATAATGACAATGATCTGATTCTCCAAGAGCGGGAGGATTCGGGCTTCATAAAAGTGGAGTCGACCGTTCATAGCCTGCGAATATTCCAAAGACTGTAAGCTTTTCTCTTCTTTGACTTTTATTAAGGCCTGTTCAAAGGATTGGGAAAGAGGCCCGTCAAAGATTTCGGGCAGACGTTTGCCGTGAAGGCGGTGTGGCAAAAGGTAAAATCTTTCGGTCTGCGAACGTTTGTAATCCAGAATCAGTCCATCATCGTTGATACGCAAGAAAATATCTGGAAAGGCTTGAAAAACGGCCCGCAATTCCGAGTTTTTTTCCAACAGTTCTTTTGAGCTAAGTTCCAAAGAACGTTGGAGATTTTTTCGGTCGTCATCCGCGGCAAGATAGCTGCTTTGAATGGAATCCAGGAACTGCGTTAATGAATTGAGATCAAGGCGAGGATCAAGGTGCTTTTTGATTTGTCGTTGAAGGAGGGGATGATAATCCGTCATGATGATTTTAGGATAGACATTTGATTTCAATTTAACATGTTTCAAATTTCAAAACAATCGCTTTTCGCTCTTTTATTGACCGGCAAGTTAAAATTATCAAAGGCCGACAATTTTTAGGCGTAGCGAACTAAATTTTTTTGATTATGCTGTCGGCCCAAGGACGCATCTGTTACAATACAAAAAATCTTATCAAATGAGAGTGTGGGATTTTTTGGTTGTATCCATTTATGCTCAAATCTTCGTATTTACCCGCTTTGGAATGGCTCGCGACTCAGCAGAAGGACATGCTGGCGCTGGTGATGCGTTGGGCCGCGATCAACAGTCATACTTTCAATCTCGACGGCATGAAACAGATGAAGAGTGCTTTGAAAGAGACCTTTCAGGTGTTTCAGGAAGAGATTGAAGACATCGATCTGCCGCCGATGGAGTTTATCAATTCGAAAGGCCATTCGGAATTCAAAAGTTTGGGAAGCGCTATCAAGTTGAGCAAACGCGCCCATGCCCCTTTGCAAGTCCTGCTTGTGATCCACATGGATACGGTTTATCCGGTCGATCATCCCAGCGGTGAAGTGAAGATCACCGAAGAGAATATTTTACGAGGTCCCGGGGTGTGCGACGCGAAAGGCGGTATTGCCGTGCTTTTCAAGGCCTTAGAGGCTTTTGAGCGATTTCAAGAAAATGAAAAAGTGGGATGGACGGTTGTCATCAATCCTGATGAAGAGGTTGGTTCGCATGGATCGCTGGATTTTTTAAAGAAAGTCGCGCAAAACAAGCAGGTGGGCTTGCTTTATGAACCCTGTTTGCCAAGCGGCGATTTGGTTGGGGCGCGCAAGGGATCGGGCAATTTTACTTTGATCGTGCGCGGTCGGTCCGCCCACGCCGGAAGGGACCATCATTTGGGTCGCAACGCGGTTGACGCCTTGGCAAAATGCATTCTTAAAATCAGCGGTTTGAATGGTTCCCGTCCGGGTTTGACTGTGAATGTCGGGATCATCGAGGGTGGGCAGGCCTTGAATGTTGTTCCGGATTTTGCTTTGGCCCGCTTGAATGTTCGCGTGGAGCGGGAACAGGATGAAGATTATGTTTTAACGGCCATGAAATTTATCATCAATGAATTTTCAAAATTTGACGGGATTTCCGTTGGAATTCATGGCGGCTTTTTTGCCCCACCGAAAACTTTAAAAGGTAAAACGTTGACTCTCTTGAAGTCTTTCCAGTCGTGCGGTCAGGATCTAGGCCTGAATCTCAATTGGCAGCCCAGCGGTGGCGTTTGTGACGGAAACCGCTTGTTGTCGTTTGGTCTGCCTAATGTTGACACCCTCGGAGTCAAGGGGGGAGCGACCCATAGCCCTAACGAATACCTTTACATCGATAGTTTGGTGGAGCGGGCGAAATTGAGTGTTTTGTTTTTAATGAAATTGGCGGATGGGACTATCAAAAAAATCTAACGACAGCCAGCATATGATAAAAACTTTGGGTCAGCAATTGCAAAATGATCGACGGGTCAAGCAGGCCAAAGGGTTATTGTTGGCGGCGTTGAAAGAGCAGCAGGCCAAAATGAAACCGCGGCCGGCGCACAAACATTTGCAGAAGCATTTTGATCAATTGATTGCCAAATGTTCCCAATTGCGGGGAGGGCAACTCTATTATCCTTATCTTTCAAGCGGATTGGGCAAGGGGCCGCTGGTGGAATTGGCAGACGGCAGTGTTAAGTATGATTTCATTACCGGCATTGGTGTTTACTATCTAGGGCATTCTCATCCCAAACTGCTTTCCTCATCAATCGACGCGGCTTTGGAAGATACACTCATCCAAGGAAACCTTCAGCAATCAACGGCAACGGTTGAAATATTGGAATTGATCATGAAGACGGCTTGCCAAACAGGGGCCGCGTTAAAGCATTGTTTCCTTACCTCGTCGGGTGCTATGGCCAATGAGAATGGCCTTAAGATTATTTTTCAAAAGCATGCCCCAGCCAAACGGATCTTGGCCTTCCAACGCGCCTTTGCTGGACGCAGCATGGTGACAGCGCAGATCACGGATAAAGCGGTCAACCGCGCCGGGCTGCCTAAGGTTCTCGCTGTTGATTATGTTCCTTTTTATGATCCGGCAAAACCACAAGAAAGCATTCGGCTCGCGAAAGCAGCCCTTTTGAAACATCTTAAAAAATTCCCCCGCCAGCACGCCGGGATGATGTTTGAATTGATTCAGGGGGAAGGCGGTTATTATCCAGGATCAAGGGAATTTTTTGTGACCTTGATGAAGATTTTGAAAGATCATAAACGGGCCATCCTCGTCGATGAGATCCAGACCTTTGGCCGTACCAGTGAGGCCTTTGCTTTTCAACATTTTGGTTTGGATAAGTATGTCGATGTTGTGACGATCGGCAAGATGCTGCAGGTGTGTGCCACCCTTTTTCGTGAGGAGTATAAGCCGCAACCCGGATTCATCAGCCAGACGTTTACCGCGAGTTCTTCATCGATCCATGCCGCGAAGACGATCATCCAGGAGCTGCTTGGAGGAGGGTATCTTGGGGGCCAGGGGAAAATCCAAAAATTCCATCAGCATTTTGTCGCGCGATTGGAAGGGTTGGCGAAGAAATATCCTTGCTGGGTTCGTGGTCCCTTTGGTTGTGGCGCGATGGTCGCGGTCACGGTTCTTGACGGGAAAATGGAATCGGCCAAGGAATTCTTGAAAATCCTATTTCAAAATGGCGCCATGGCTTTTGTCGCAGGCCATGAACCGGTAAGGATCCGTTTTTTGATTCCTGTTGGGGCCGTAACGTTTTCGGACATCGATCGTGTTTGTGAATTGCTTGAGAAAAGTTTATTGCAAACCGCCAAGGGGATGAAATTGGAAAATCCAACATGTTGATCTTACGGCCGATCAAAAAAAACGATCTTGACCAGCTTTATGAGCTCGCATCCCTTTCTGAGGTGGGGCTGACCACCTTGCCTTATGATCGGGAGGTTTTGGAGCGACGGGTGAAAGAGTCTTGCAAAAGTTTTCAATCAACGGCTGATCGCCCGGGCCGGGAATCTTATCTTTTTGTCGCGCAAGATTTGTTAACCAGGCGCATCGTTGGGACATCGGCGGTGTTTTCAAAGGTGGGAGGGTATGAGCCTTCTTATACCTATGAATTGAAAACCGAAAAAATCAAATCGAAACTGTTGAATGTTAAAAAAAATATCCAATATTTGCAGTTGAAGATTGATCATAACGGTCCGAGTGAAGTTGGGACTTTGTTCCTTTCGCCGCAATATCAAAAAAGCGGTAACGGGCGATTGCTTTCTTTAAGCCGATTTTTATTTATGAAACAATTCGCGTCATGTTTTGAGGAGGAAGTGATTGTGGAATTGAGAGGTGTCATTGATGAACAGGGTTGTTCGCCATTTTGGGAGGCCTTGGGGAAACATTTTTTTGAAGTCGATTTTAAAAAAGCTGATTTGATGGTGATGCGTGATAAAAGGTTTATCGACGAGCTGATGCCTAAGCATCCGATATACATTCCACTGCTTCCAGCCGCGGCACAGGCTGTCATCGGCAAGGTGCATTCCCATACCGAGCCGGCCTTGCACATGCTTCTTCAGGAAGGATTTCAGTTGATGGATGAGATTGATATTTTCGAGGCCGGCCCGTTGCTCAAGGCCAAGGTCGCGTGCATCCGGGTCGTTAAACAGTCGAGGACAAAGAAAATCAAAGACATTGTGGCCGGCCCCATCAAATCAAAGATGTTTTTGTTGAGCAGCGTTGGGCGATTCCAAGAATTTTGTTCTTGTACAGGTAACCTTAAAGAATTTAAGGATGGAGTGGTATTGACCGCGGAAGTGGCCGCGGCAATGGGTGTTTCCATCAATGATAAAATTTGTTTCGTGGAATTGAAATGACACATAAAGGTCAATTATTGATCAATGGCAAATGGCAATTCGGCAAGGACAAGGTTTTCACATCCTTAAACCCGGCTGAGCAAAAGATCATTTGGCAGGGGAAAGCAGCGACTGTTAAAGATATTGATCTCGCGGTCAAGGCAGCGGGGGCGGCTTTTTTAGGATGGAGTGGTTCCCGATTAGATGAACGAAAAAAGTATCTGGAGAAATTTACCGCGGTTTTGGAGAAACAGAAAGAAGCCTTCGCGGCGTTGATCAGCGAGGAGGTTGGGAAACCAAAATGGGAATCGCTGACTGAGGTCAGCGCCATGATCAGTAAGATCACCATTTCCATACGGGCTTATGAAGAACGATGCCCTACTGTCAGTGTTTCGCTTGCCGAATCCAGCCGACATACCCGTTTCAAACCGCATGGTGTGGTAGCGGTCTTTGGGCCGTTCAATCTTCCTGGGCATCTTCCCAACGGTCATATTGTGCCAGCGCTGCTGGCTGGTAATACGGTCGTTTTTAAACCCAGTGAACTGTCACCGGCCGTGGGAGAAAAGCTCGTTGAGCTCTGGCAAGAAGCTGGGTTGCCATCCGGTGTTCTTAATTTGGTTCAGGGGGGAAAGGCCACCGGGATTTTGTTGTCGCAACACAAGGCGA
>JAHFFT010000046.1 GCA_023247795.1 Candidatus Omnitrophota bacterium | reverse complement strand
TCTGACGCGCGACGGGATGCAAACGAGCGGAAGTGGGGACAACCCCGGAATTGTTTATGATGACGCCGGCAACGTCCGCAACATCTGTTTCCGTCACGATGTGAGTGATCCTGGGCTGTTCACCGATGATCTCTGGAACTGTTACTCGCATGACGCCACCAATCTGATCTATCGCTGCGAAAATCTTAATGCCGCGCTTGCCGCGGATGGAGAATGTCCCGATCCCCGTCGACAGCTGATAACCCTAACCTCCAATAATTTTTTTGACGTCACAACAACACTGGCAGAGGGGCTCACCAGGGTTGAATCCGTCAAATTTTTGTTGACCACCCGTCAGAATCCGGCAGCCGCGGCCCAGCCCCTGAGCAACCCCGAGTATTCTTTAGAATCCGTCATCCACCCGCATGGGGAAAGCATGTGAAGTATTGCTTTTTGTCTCGCCACCCGTGTCCCCGAACAGTAACAGAGGACAAAAACGTGCTTGTCATAGCGAAAAGCCTTTGCTATATTGACCTACGCATAAATAATAGAATTGCCTATTTTGAAAGCGTAGGTCGAGATACTGACTACCACAAATCTTTTTTTTTGCGTAAGTCAGTATTAACAGCCATTCGTAAAATTCCGGGAAGTGGAAGGATGGCGCCGAGATCGGACAGCCCCACTGCTTCCCATTTGGGCCGATAGCTCAGTTGGGAGAGCGCCTGGTTCGCAATCAGGAGGCCGGGGGTTCGACTCCCCCTCGGTCCACCAATTTTATTGACCATTGGTTTTACCGGCGAGAAATCCTCGCTCTCGATTAAAAATGCATCGATTCTTCGTCGAAAAACTTCAAAAATCCGAATCCCTCATCACACTGACCAACGCTTCAGAAATCCATCATCTCGTGGATGTGCTGGCCGTTAAGAAGGGGGGAGAAGTCGGGCTCTTCGATGGAAAAGGAAGCGAAGCGATTGGTAAAATTTCCTTCATTGAAAAAAATAAAATCCTGATCGCTGTGGAATCCTTTTCTTCCAACGCGCCCCAATCCGCGACCGCTGTGATCCTGGCCTGTGCTCTTCCAAAGAGATGCAAATTCGAAACCATCATCGAAAAAACCACGGAATTGGGAGTGGATGAAATCATCCCCCTACAAACCGCGCGAACGGAAGTGCTGCTCACCGGCGAACGAAAAACAAAAAAAGAACTCCGTTTCCACACCGTGGCTGTCAATGCCGCCAAACAATGCCAACGTCGATGGGTGCCACTGATCCATCCCATTAGCGATATTTCAACCATCTTATCAATCCCTTCACCGGATCATTTATTTCTGGTGGGCTCTTTGCGCAAACCACGCCTTAATATTTTTGAGGCCTTAGAAAAAAATAGAAATTTCCGCAAGGTCACGGTCTTGATCGGCCCCGAAGGGGACTTTACCCCTAACGAAATGGCGGCCATGATCAAACACAACGGCGTACCGGTCAGTTTGGGTGAACACACTCTGAAAGTTGATACCGCGGCCATCACTTCGATCGCGAGTATTAAAAATTTCCTTAACTGGCGCCAAGAGGCGGCCAATTCTTAATCAATTGCCGCTCCTAACGCATTGACATTGTTTTTAGGCTCAGGTATAATTAATTTTCATATGTTTTCAAGTCCTTATCCCCGTCCTTCGTGTCACAAATAGCTGGCACAGGTATAAACCCCAAAGGTCGGTTTTTTATTTAACGGACGGGAAGTAAAGCGGAGAGCAGACATCCCTTAGGGACACCACTCTCTGATTTACGCCCAAATCTAAAGGGAGGAAGCGATGGTAGAAGTAAAAATTTCAGCAGAGCAGGAAAACAAACGCAAGGCATTGGACCTGGCGTTAGCGCAAATTGAAAAACAATTTGGCAAAGGCGCGGTTATGAAGCTCGACGGGAGCCTCAAGCAAGACATTGCGGTGATCCCAACGGGATCATTGGCGTTGGATGTAGCTTTGGGGGTCGGCGGTATTCCCCGCGGCCGCGTCATTGAAATCTACGGCCCAGAATCGTCAGGAAAAACAACGCTCACCTTAAGCATCATTCATCAAATCCAACTGCAAGGCGGGACCGCGGCCTTCATCGATGCTGAACACGCCTTTGACCCGACCTACGCGAAGAAAATCGGCGTCAAACTGGAAGACCTGCTGATTTCCCAGCCGGATAACGGCGAACAGGCCCTGGAGATTACCGAAACCCTGGTGCGCTCTAACGCCGTGGATTTGGTCGTCGTTGATTCGGTCGCCGCCTTAACTCCGCGCGCGGAAATCGAAGGGGAGATGGGCGATTCGCATATGGGGCTGCATGCCCGTTTGATGTCACAGGCCTTGCGCAAACTCACTGCCGCGATCAGCCGTTCCAAGACCTGTGTGATTTTTATCAACCAAATCCGCATGAAAATCGGGGTCATGTTCGGTAATCCAGAGACCACCACCGGCGGAAACGCTTTGAAATTCTATTCTTCGGTGCGCATTGATCTGCGCCGCATCGAGAGTCTCAAAAAAGGAGAAGAGGTCATTGGCAACCGGGTCCGTGCTAAAATCGCGAAAAATAAAGTAGCGGCCCCTTTCCGCACCGCCGAATTCGAAATCTATTTTGATGAAGGCATTTCCAAGGCCAGCGACATCCTGCAGTTGGGCGTCAAATCCGAAATCATTCAAAAATCCGGGTCCTGGTTTTCTTATGAGGAAGAAAAAATCGGACAAGGTCTCGAAGGGGCCAGAAGGTTCCTGATTGAAAATCCGAAACTGCTCACCAAAATTGAAAAACATATTCTGGCCAAAATCAAAGAAGACATCAAGGAGTGATTCAAGAGAGAAAAAACGTTTTAGTGTTGGGCGAAGCAATCTTCATCTTTATGAAGATTGCTTCGCCACCATAACTCTCCTCGCGATGACCACATCGTCAACACTAAAGATGATATTGAAAAAACATGACCGCGAATGAGATCCGTTCAAAATTTTTGAATTTTTTCGAGAAAAAGGGACACAGCATCATTGCCAGCGATTCATTGGTGCCTAAGGATGACCCGACGGTGTTGTTTACAACGGCCGGTATGCAACAGTTCAAACGCCAATTCCTCGGGCAGATTGACGATGTCACCAAAGCAACATCCTGTCAAAAATGCCTGCGTACGGATGATTTGGATGACGTTGGAAAAACTCCTTACCATCACACCTTTTTTGAAATGCTGGGAAATTTTTCCTTTGGTGACTATTTTAAAAAGGACGCGATCCTTTGGGCCTGGGAATTCCTCACAAAAGAACTGAAAATTCCTAAAGAACGTTTATGGGTCTCAGTTTATAAAGATGACGAGGAGGCCGAGTCCATTTGGCGCAACAGCATTGGTCTCGAAGCAAAACGAATCCTTCGGCTCGGCGACAAAAACAACTTTTGGCCGTCGCAAGCGATCCAAAACGGCCCCAATGGACCCTGCGGCCCCTGTTCGGAAATCTTTTACGATTATGGCGACACCGCAGACTATAAAAAGGCTGACTTCAAACCCGACTATGACAGTCCGCGCTTTTCGGAAGTATGGAACCTGGTCTTTACTCAGTACAACCGCCAAGATGGCGGCAAACTCGATCCCTTACCGACAAAAAACATCGATACCGGGATGGGATTGGAACGTTTGACCGCGGTTATCCAAGGGAAAAAAAGCAACTATGAAACCGATTTGTTTTTACCAATTTTTAAAGCGCTGGAAGAGGTCCTCGAACAGCCTGCTTCAAAAAAGGACGCACCCATCATTGTCGATCACGTCCGCGCGATTGTCTTCGCTATTGCCGACGGGGTGGTCCCTTCCAACAAAAGTCGCGGGTCAGTTGTGCGCAAATTGATTTATAAAGCAACGAACCTTACCATGAGCCAAGTTCCCGACGATCAAGCTAAGGCCAACCTCTACCGGCTGGTGCCGGCGGTCATTGCAACAATGAAAGGACCATATCCAGAATTAGCGGCAAAACAGCAATTGATTTCGGACCAGGTCCAACGGGCGGAAGAGGCCTTTTTAGAGATCCGAAAAAAATATGTTCCGGAATTTTATAAACAAGTTGAAAAGGCCCAATCGACTAAAGAAATGGGAGAGCTGTATTTCAAATTTTATGACACTCATGGTCTCCCCATCATGAGTCTCTATGACCGTAAGGGCGCTTTTGGACTTAAAATCTCCGAGGAAAAGCACAAAGAAGCACAAAAATATTTTGAACAGGAACTCGAGCAACAAAAATCCCGTTCCCGGGCTGCCAGTCAAATCAAGACCGATGTCTTTTCCGATCGCGATTTGCATTTGGATGTGCCAAAAACAAAATTTTTAGGATATGAACAAATGGCTGCCCCGGTCAAAATTTTAAAAATCTTAAAATCCGGCCAAATTCTTCAACAAGCCCAAAGCAGCTCCGGCGAAATAACGCTGATCCTCGATCAGACACCATTTTACGCTGAGTCGGGAGGGCAGGTCGGAGATAGCGGCAAGCTACTAGCTCAAGAACAGCGGGTCGTTGTGAGCGACACCCAGAAATCCGATGACATTTATCTTCATACCGCGCTCATTGAAAAAGGGACACTCAAACCTGACGACACTTTGCACGCTGAAGTCAATAAGAAACGCCGACTGAGCATTATGCGAAACCATACCGCCACCCATTTACTCCAGGCAGCGTTGCGAAAAATCTTAGGTGCGCATGTCCAACAGCAAGGTTCGCTGGTTGCTGAAGACCGCTTGCGTTTTGATTTTACCAATCCAGGAGCGCTGCGTCCTGAAGAAATTCAAAGAATCGAAAATCAAGTGAACGAATGGATTTTGGATTCCGATCAAGTAAAAAAAGAAGTGATGTCGTTGGAACAAGCCAAACAGCAAGGGGCCTTGGCTTTCTTCGCCGAGAAATACGGAAAAACTGTGCGGGTCGTTACCGTTGGAAACGGCTATTCTAAAGAATTTTGCGGCGGGACCCATCTGGATATGACCGGGCAGATTGGGTTGTTTAAAATCATTGGTGAAAGCGCCATCGCCCAGGGGATCCGCCGGCTCGAAGCAAATACTGGATTCGCGGCTTTAGCGGATGTCAAAACAGATGAACAGCAACTGACATTGATGGCTAAATTGCTCAAAGCCGATCGTAAGGATTTACTAACACGGGTCGACCAACAGGTCAAAAGGGTCAAGGAACTCGAATCGGAACTGGAAAAATTTCGGCTTCAGGAGATGATCCAGCAGCTCGACGCGATTTTTAAAAAAGCAGAAACCATCGGACGGACAAAAATCATCACTCATCGTTTCGAAAATGCTGATATCGCCTCTTTGCGAAAAATCTCCGATCTGATCAAACAAAAATATCAATCTCATGTTATCCTTTTAGGGGCCAAGTCGGGAAGTGAGGCTTACATTTTAACGGTCGTCAGTGAAAACTTAGTCTCTAAAGGAATCAACGCGAATGAAATCATTCAGTCCATAGCGCCGATCATGGATGGCAGCGGTGGCGGTCGGTCGCAGATGGCGCAGGCCGGCAGTAAAAATTCCCAAAATTTGGATAAGACCCTTTCTACGGCAACCGGATTGATCAAAAAAAAATTAACAGCTTAAGGCCATGAAAATTCTAAGACCCAACAGCACCTCTATACAAAAATTGTATGACCGCAATCTCTACGTGCGCAAACGTCGTGTTGAAGAAAAAGTCAAAGGCATCATTGACGACGTACGAAGCAATGGCGATGAAGCGGTAATCAAATACACCCGGCGCTTTGATACAAAAAAATTCCAACTCAAGGACCTTTTGGTCGCTGAGAACGAAATCAGTGGCGCGTTTCAAAACATCACCAGCGACTTTATTGCTGACTTAAAAATCATCATCAATAACGTCACCACATTTTACAAAAAGCAAATTCAGAAACCCTGCCGGATCAGGAATGAAGAAGGGATCATGCTGAAAGAAAACATTCTCCCCTTGGATGCCGTGGGGATTTACGTTCCGGCTGGAACAGCACCCTTGGTGTCTTCGGTTTACATGACCGCGATCCCCGCGAAAGTCGCGGGTGTCAAACGGGTCGTGATTGCGACACCGCCCGACGCTGAAGGGCACATCAACCCCTATATCCTGGCCGTTGCTAACCTGCTTTCCGTCAATGAAATCTATAAAATCGGCGGGGCGCAGGCCGCGGCCGCGTTGGCCTTTGGCACAAAAACGATCCCCAAGGTGGATAAAATCATCGGACCTGGAAATATGTACCTGACCGAGGCCAAGCGACAGTTGTTTGGTTATGTTGACATCGACATGCTTGCCGGACCGACAGAGCTGGTCGTGATTGCCAATCGCACCAGCAATCCAGAATATGTCATTGCCGATTTGGAAGCGCAGATGGAACACTTAGGGGGCCTGTCCATTTTGATCACTACCTCTAAACAATTGCTCAAACAGGTCCGGAAACGGGTCGCCAACGGCTATTGCATTTACGTCAAAAATATGGACGAGGCCGTTGATATCGCGAACAATATCGCCCCCGAACATTTGCAGATCTTAACCAACACCCCTGACATCATCGCGAAAAAAATCAAAAACGCGGCAGCGATTTTCTTAGGGCCTTACAGCCCGACGGCGTTGGGCGATTACGCGGCCGGCCCGAGCCATGTCCTGCCAACCTTGGGGACCGCGCGCTTCTTTTCGGGATTGAGCGTTTCAGACTTTATGAAAACCGCCCACGTCATTTCCTATTCCCGAAAAGCCCTGGAACGTTTGCAAGGACCGATTGAAAAAGTGGCCATGATTGAAGGGCTCAAAAAACATTCGGATTCTATCCATATCCGTTTCAATGATAAGAAAGGATAACCTCATGGCCGATCGCAAAGCCACCATCGAACGAAAAAGCAAAGAGACGCAAATCAAGGTCACCATCAATGTCGACGGGACTGGCAAGAGCAAAATCAAAACACCTATTGGGTTGTTGGACCATATGCTGGAACTGTTTGCTTTTCATGGCCATTTTGATTTGGATTTGAAAGTCGTCAAGGCCGACACCAACATCGACATCCACCACACCAACGAAGATATCGGGATTGTCTTAGGTAAAGCGTTTAAAAAAGCCTTGGATGAAAAATCCGGGATCCGGCGTTTCGGTTGGGCCTATGCGCCGATGGAATCGACAGTCAGCCGTTTCGTCATTGATTTGAGTGGCCGCGGCTATTTTCGGCTGATGACAGACAAAAAAACATCAGCAACGAAACCGCAGGATGGTTACGCGATGAGCGACCTTGAACATTTTCTTGAATCGTTCGCGCACAACCTGGGGGCCACCATCAACGTGCATTGCTTCAACTTGAGCGACGATCTGCACACCAACTTAGAAACCATTTTCAAATCTTTTGGTCTCGCCTTGGATCAAGCCACTCAAATCGATCCTCGTCGCAAAGGTACGGTCCCGTCAACAAAGGGGATCATTGATTAAAAATGATTGCCATCATCGACTATGGAATGGGAAATTTAAGAAGTGTTCAAAAGGCCTTTGAAAAAGTGGGGGCCCATAGCGTCATCACCCAAGATCCTGAAGAAATTGAAAGTGCTCAAAAAATTGTCCTGCCTGGAGTTGGGGCCAGCAAACCCGCCATGGAGCGCCTGCAAGAACTCAAACTCATCCCAGTCATTAAGGCCGCCATTTCCGAACACAAACCTTTTTTAGGTATTTGCCTAGGCCTGCAGTTGCTCTTCGAAAAAAGTTTTGAAGGGGGAGAAATCAAAGGACTCAATATTCTGCCTGGTATCGTTGATCGGTTCAAGCAGTTGAAAGTGCCTCACATGGGTTGGAACCAACTGCAATTGACACAAAAAAACTGTCCTCTGTTTAAGGACATCAAAAATTTGAGTGAAGTGTATTTCTGTCATTCCTTCTACGTCAAACCAGCTCTTCAGAAAATCACGGCAGCGACGACGGAGTATGGCGGCGAATTCACCTCCGCGATTTGGCAAAACCAAATCTTTGGGGTCCAATTCCACCCGGAAAAAAGCCAGTCGGTTGGTTTGCAAATCCTCCAAAACTTCAACGCGCTATCCCTATGATCCTATTTCCGGCCATCGATATCAAAGACGGAAAAGTGGTTCGTCTCAGACAAGGACAATTCTCACAGGAGAGCGAATATTCCCAGGACCCTTTGTCAATGGCCAAACACTGGGTCCAACAGGGAGCAGAATGGTTGCACGTCGTGGATTTGGACGGTGCACAGACCGGTGAGATGAAAAATCTCTCAATCATCGTCGATATGGCCCAAAAAATAAAGGTCCCCATCCAAGTCGGTGGAGGAATCCGTTCGCTTGAAATCATTGAAAAATTGATTCAATCCGGGATCAAAAGAGTGGTTTTAGGGACCAAAGCCATCGAGGACCAGGCCTTTCTGAAATCCGCGCTCAAAAAATTTAAAGACCAGCTCGCCGTCAGTATTGATTGTCAAAACGGAATGGCTGCCCAACGCGGCTGGACATCGGTTTCAAACGTCAAAGGGACTGATCTTGCCAAAAATTTAGAGAAAGCCGGGGTCAAATATCTCATTTACACCGACATCGCCCGTGACGGGATGTTGTCTGGTCCCAATTTCGACGGGCTGGCGGAATTTTTAAAAGCGACTACACTTCCGGTCATTGCCTCCGGCGGGATCGCCAATTTGAACGACATCAAAAAACTGAAAAAATTTGTTCCTTCCGGACTCCTTGGCGCCATCACTGGCAAGGCCCTTTACGAAGGTCAACTTGATTTGAAAGAGGCATTAGCACTGTGCTCAAAAAACGAATAATCCCTTGCCTTGATGTGAAAGACGGCCGTGTTGTCAAAGGCGTCAATTTCGTGCAGTTGCGTGATGCCGGAGATCCGGTCGAAATTGCCAAGGCTTATGACGAGCAAGGCGCGGATGAAATCATATTTTTAGACATCACCGCCAGTCACGAAAAACGCTCGATCCTGTTGGACATCGTCAAATCAACCGCTGAACAGGTCTTCATGCCATTGACCGTCGGGGGAGGGATCAAAACGCTCAAAGACATCCGTGACCTTTTGAACGCCGGGGCCGATAAAGTCTCGTTAAACAGTTCTGCCGTCAAAACCCCGGAGCTTGTGAAAGAAGCCTCAGAGCAGTTTGGCAGCCAATGCATTGTTGTCGCCATTGATGCCAAACGCGCTGAATTCCCGTCGGTCCATGACGGCAATGACCCCAATGACAGGAAACCCTGGGAAGTTTACATCCACGGCGGACGGATCAAGACCGAACACCGCGCGGTTGCGTGGGCGCGAAAGGTTGAAGCGTTGGGTGCTGGTGAAATTCTACTGACCAGCATGGACAGCGACGGCACCAAGAACGGATATGATCTTGCTTTGACCAAAGCAGTCAGTGCGGCGGTGAACATTCCGGTAATCGCTTCGGGAGGCGCGGGCAAATGTGAGGATTTTTTTCAAGTGTTCCAAGAAACCGGCGCTGACGCGGCCTTGGCCGCTTCGGTCTTTCATTACAAAGAATTGAGCATCAAAGAAGTGAAAAAATATCTCAAAGAAAAAAACATCCCGGTGCGTGAATGTTGAACATCACCCCAACAAAAGAAAATTTTTTAAAATTGGCCAAGAAGGGGAATTTGTTGCCAGTCTTTACCGAAATCTCCGGCGACATTGATACGCCGGTCTCGGCCTATTTCAAAATCGCCCATGATCAAAAATTTTCTTTCCTCTTAGAATCCGTGGAAGGGGAGGAAAAAATCGCCCGTTATTCATTTCTCGCGACCGATCCGGAACTGCTCATCCGCAGCAAAAATAAAATCATTGAAATCCTCAAAATCAAAAACAACCGTTTGAGCAAATGGAAAAAAATTTCCGACCGATCACCTTTGGACGTGATTCAAGAAATCATGTCGCGATACCGTTTTGTCGAGACCCCAGAACTGCCACGCTTCTGCGGAGGAATGGTTGGGTATCTTGGTTATGATCTTGTCCGCCATTTCGAGAAATTGCCTAACAAACCCCAAGATGACTTGGCTCTTCCTGAGCTTTTGCTGGTGCTGGCTAAAAATTTGCTGATCTTTGATCATGTGAATCACAAACTTATCTTTGTCCGCTGCGTCTTTGTAGAACCAAATCTGAGTAAAAATGCCAAAATGAAGTGTTATCTTCAAGCGGTCGCTGAACTCAACAAATCTGTTGCGAAAATCCAAAAACCGCTTAAAATGGATAAAATCATTTCGTCTCCTCAAGGGAAAGATGCAAAAAGTACGTTGCGTTCCAATTTTACGAAAGCGGCGTTCAAAGGCATTGTTCTCAAAGCGAAAAAATACATTTCCCAGGGAGACATCATCCAAGTTGTTCTTTCCCAACGTCTTGAAGTTGATTTGAATTTGCCGCCGATTCACGTCTATCGGACCTTACGGGCATTGAATCCTTCGCCCTACATGTACTTTTTGAATTTCGACCGACTTCAGATCATCGGATCTTCACCGGAACTTTTGGTCCGTTGTGACCAGGGAATCGTTGAAACACGGCCGATTGCCGGCACCCGGCCAAGAGGTCGAAACGAAAAAGAAGATATCGCCCTCGCAAAAAATCTCCTAAATGATCCAAAAGAAAAAGCAGAACACATCATGCTGGTTGATTTGGGTCGAAATGACCTAGGACGCGTTTGCCAGCAGGGATCGATTCATCTTTCCGAATTCATGAAAATCGAAAAGTATTCCCATGTGATGCACATTGTGAGCAATGTGCACGGCAAATTGAAATCGAACAAAACCAATTTTGATGTTTTACAAGCAGCGTTTCCGGCGGGGACAGTGTCTGGTGCTCCAAAAGTCAGGGCCATGGAAATCATTGACGAATTGGAAAACGTTGCTCGTGGGCCTTACGCGGGATGCATCGGCTATTTCAGTTTTTCCGGGAATTTGGACAGCTGTATCACCATCCGCACCATTGTCGCGCATAAGGGAAAAGCCTACGTGCAGGCCGGAGCAGGGATTGTGGCTGATTCACAGCCGCAAAAAGAATACCAAGAAACGTTAAACAAAGCCAAGGCCCAAATCAAGGCCATTCAAAAAGCGCATATTAACATGGGGGACAACCCCTAAATAAGTCGCAGGTCTCATGTCTCATGTCCCAAAATATTTGTTACATGAGATTTGTTACTTGCAATATGTCACTTGAGACTTGAAACTACAAGGAGGAATTATGGAAGTTCGTATCCGTTTACAAAAAGCCGGAAAAATAGCAAGCAAACGCTACAATTACCGTATCGTCGCCATCAGCCGCGCGGCTGCTCGGCAGTGCCGGCACTTAGACCTTTTGGGTTACTATGATCCATCCAAATCTCCGGCGTCGCTCTCGGTCAACCATGAAAAGTTGGACAAATGGATCAAGCAGGGAGCGCAAATGAGTGACACCGTCAGATCGCTCGTCAAGAAATCAAAAAAATCCGCATAATTTTGACCACGCAAATCTTTGAAAGGAAGGACGATTATGTCGCCTGAACAAGTTGGAAATCCGATCATTCAATTTCTGCCCTTCATTGCCATCTTCCTCATCTTCTACTTTTTGGTGATCAAACCGGAAAAAGACAAGCAAAAACAAAAAAAAGAAGAGATCGCTAACCTCAAAAAAAACGATCAGATCGTCACCATTGGCGGGATTCATGGCACGGTCATCAATGTCAAAGATGACGCCTTTGTCGTGCGCGTCGATGACAATGTGAAAGTCGAAATCGATAAGGACGCGGTAGCACGGGTCAAACAAAAGGGATAAAGAAAATCATGAACAAAAATTTGAGAAATCGTGTGTTGATCATCACCGGAGTTCTGCTGGCAGCGCTCTATTTCGCTTTCCCCATTCAAAAACGCATCAACCTTGGGTTAGACCTCAAAGGCGGCATGCATCTGGTCATTCAGGTCGAGACTGAAAAAATGGAGAAAGACGCCAAGGTCGATGCTGTCGAACGGGCCATTGAAATCCTGCGCAACCGCATCGATGCCATGGGTGTTGGCGAAACCATTATTCAACGCCAAGGTGAAAAGCAAATCTTGATCCAGCTTCCCGGTGTGACCGACCGCGAAACCGCGTTGCGCATGATCGGGCAGGTGGCACAACTTGATTTTTATCTTGTCGAAGATAATCCGAGTCAACTGCAAGCGGCGGTCGGGGGGAACGTTCCTGAAGGACATCTCCTCAAATACACGAAAAATGACCAAAGCCCAATCCTTTTAAAAACACCGGTGGCACTCAAAGGAGAGTTGATCTCTGATGCCCGGGTTGATGTCAATACCACGACCGGTTTTGGAGAGCCAAGGATTTCTTTAAAATTCAACGCGGAAGGGGCCAAAATTTTTGCTGATGTGACCCGTAGCCACGTTCACGAACGCTTAGCGATTGTCCTCGATGATCAAGTTTTGTCCGCCCCCAACATCAATGAACCCATTTTGAGCGGCCGTGGAGAAATCTCCGGACAATTTACTTTTGATGAAGCCTCGCTCTTGGCCTTATCATTACGTTCCGGTTCGCTACCGGCGCCCATGCACGTCGAGGAAGAGCGCACCATCGGACCTTTGCTGGGAAGCGATTCCATCAAGGCCGGGATCAACGCGGCAATGGCTGGCGGGCTTGCCGTATTTCTTTTTATGATGGTCTATTATCTCACCGCTGGAGTCATCTCCGATATCGCACTGGCTTTCAATTTGCTTTTAATCTTCGGAATCATGGGCCTGCTAAACGTGCTGATGCCAGAATCACAAATGACCTTAACTCTACCAGGCATTGCCGGTATCATTTTGACCTTGGGGATGGCGGTTGATTCAAACGTCATCATCAACGAACGAATCAGAGAGGAGCTCCACAACGGCCGGCCATTGTCCGCCGCGGTTGCCAATGGTTTCAACAAAGCCTTTAGCGCGATTTTCGATTCAAATTTTACCACACTGATCGCCGCTTTCATGCTGTTTCAATTTGGGTCAGGCCCGATTAAAGGATTTGCCGTGACCTTGGCCATTGGTCTTATCACCAGCATGTTCACCGCGATTTTTGTGACCCAAACCCTGTTCCTGCTACTCTTAGAATTCAACTGGATCAAATCACTGCCGATGCTGCAGTTTTTCCCCAATACCAAGATTGATTTTATCTCTAAACGTTATTTCTGTTACTTCCTATCGATTATCCTAGTGGGCTGGGGAATGTTTGCCTTTTTTCAAAAAGGGACTGCGGCCTATGGCATTGATTTCGCGGGCGGCCAAATTCAAGAATATCAATTTTCTCGCCCCGTTGACAGCACAACCATACGCGAATATTTGAAAGAAGAAAACATCCATGACGTGATCATCCAAACTATTAAAGAACATCCGGAAAACATCATTATCCGAACTCCATCGGACACCTTTAAAACGGTTGAGAATCTGTTCAAAACAAAAATGCCAGACAACCATTTTGAGATCCTCCGTATCGAAAACGTTGGCCCGATCGTCGGGAAAGCCTTACGCGAGGCAGCGCTGCTCGCCATGGTCTGCGCCCTGATTGGCATTATGATCTATGTTACTTTTCGTTTCAAACATTTCGAATTCGGTGCCGCTGGTGTCATTGCCCTTTTGCATGACGTGGTTGTGGCACTTGGGTGCATCATTCTTTTAGGCCGGCAGGTTGATCTTTTGGTGATCACGGCCCTTTTGACCATCGCCGGTTATTCCATCAATGACACGATCGTGATTTATGACCGCGTGCGCGAAAACATGTCAAAGGAACGTCGATTGTCCTTGCGGGAGATCGTCAATCTGAGCGTCAATCAAACCCTCGGAAGAACCATCTTGACCACCGCGGCCACGATGCTGGTCGTCGTTGCCCTATACTTTCTTGGGGGAGAGGTCTTGAACACCTTCGCGTTAACACTTTTGATCGGATTCATTTCCGGGACATATTCGACGATCTACATCGCCTCACCGCTGGTCTTGGCCTGGGAAAAGAAAAAGTGATGTCCGATGTTCCAATCCCTCAGGTTGTATGTCAATCAGAGCATTGACGTCGAGGAAATCAGCAAAATCCTGAATTCCCTGCATTATTCAAAAGTGCGCCAAGTCTGGAAAGAAGGTGATTTTTCCCAGCGCGGGGAAGTGATTGACATCTTTCCGCACCATTTTGACAGCCCCATTCGGATCGCCCTTTACGAAAACACCATCCGCACGATCGCCAGTTATAATCTCAGCTCCAATCAATCCATTTGGCAGCATAACATGGTCATCGTCCTCGCCAACAAAAAGGACAGGCGAACGGTCTTTTCCGAAGACATGCCCTTGAATCATTTCGTTGATATCCAATCTGGTGATTATGTCGTGCACAATCATCATGGGATCGGTCGTTATCTAGGGATTGAACGACTTGAAGTTGGGCCTAAAATCAACGATCACCTTGTGATCGAATATGAGGGAG
>JAHFFT010000073.1 GCA_023247795.1 Candidatus Omnitrophota bacterium | reverse complement strand
TAGTAGGAACGTCAAAATAACACGCAATTGAATTCAAATCGATTAAACGGTTTTTTGTTGGTAACATATGAAAATCAAACATTTACAAAAAATGATTTAAAAACGTTGGGACAGCCCTGATTCATAACATTAAAAATATATCACCTATCGGGTATAATATCAACAATTATTTATAAATTCATACCCCTTAAGGTATAATAATAAAAAACATATACCCTTTAAGGTATAAAAATTAATAATTTATACCTTAAAGGGTATCATTATCTCTGAACCCAACGACCATCCGTAGGTTTTTATATTGTATAACACAACGAAAGTAATTTGAGAATAGATTTATTCCGTGGCAGTAAAGCACGGGAAAAGGCATAAAATCGCATAAATTCCATAAATCTAAAAAAACAAAAACCCCATGCAAGTCATTGACTTACATGGGGTTAATTTGGTTGCGGGGGACCGATTTGAACGGTCGACCTTCAGGTTATGAGCCTGACGAGCTACCGGGCTGCTCCACCCCGCGATCATATTTTGGTTTTCACTGACGCTGATCGCGTCGCGGGACTTCCTTGCTTGCGCTCGGGCGCCCCGAAAATCAATTCTTTCCTGACAATCTTTCAGTCGCGATTGGTCGGAAGTTGATAAACAATCTCGCCTTCCTTCACCAACCCCATCTTCTCACGCGCGACCTTCTCTAAATAAAGCGGATCGCTTTCCAACAATTTCTTCTCGTCCAACAATGCTGTGCGCTGTTTCTTCAAAATTTCAATCTGCCGGTCATAATGAGCGCTTCTTTGCCGCAGGTCTTGCATCTTCGTATACGACGGCAAAAATATGAAAAGTAAAAAACTCGCTGAAACAAAAAGCCAAATCGCGTTTTTCATGGCTTATTGGATTACCAGATCTTGCCCCACAAAGAACCCGCGTAAACTGCCTTACTGCCCAACTCTTCTTCAATGCGTAAAAGCTCGTTGTATTTGGCCAAACGGTCGGTGCGCGAAAGCGAGCCGGTCTTGATCTGGCCAACGCCCGTCGCGACCGCCAAATGGGCGATCGTTGTATCTTCAGTTTCACCGGACCGATGCGAAATGATTGAGGTATATTTGCTGTCTTTAGCAAGCTGGACCGTATCTAATGTTTCCGAAAGGCTGCCGATCTGATTGACCTTGACCAGGATCGAATTCGCAACTCGTCTTTTGATCCCTTCACCAAGGCGTTTGACGTTGGTGACGAACAGATCATCACCGACGAGCTGAATGTTGCTGCCCAATTTATCGGTCAGATTCTTCCAGCCGTTCCAATCGTTTTCGTAAAGGCCGTCTTCGATCGAGATGACCGGAAACTTTTTGATCATGTCGCTGTAGACCCCGATCATATCGTCGGCGTTGAGTTCTTTGGCGTTATATTGATACTTGCCGTTTTTGTAGAAGGACGATGAGGCCGCGTCCAGGGCGATGAAGACGTCTTGATCGGGTTTGTAACCGGATTTTTCGATCGCTTCCATAATGAGAAGCAGGGCTTCTTCATTGCGCGCGAGGTTCGGGGCAAAACCCCCTTCATCTCCTACCGACGTGGAAAGGCCTTTGGATTTCAAAATGGATTTCAGGTTGTGGAAAACTTCGGTCGCCATGCGCAGGCACTCGGAAAAGGTCGGGGCGCCTAACGGGGCGATCATGAATTCTTGGATATCGAGATTGTTGTCGGCGTGGACACCGCCGTTGAGGATATTCATCAAGGGGACTGGTAAAATTTTCGCGTCGGTACCGCCGAGAAAACGGTATAACGGCTGTTTGGCTTCGGCGGCCTGGGCCTTGGCAACCGCCATGGAAACGCCCAAAATCGCGTTAGCCCCGAGCTTGGCCTTATTTTCAGTGCCATCAAGTTTGAGAACGATCTCATCGATTTTTTTAAAATCAGCTTCTTTTCCTAGGATGGCATCGCTAATGACTGTATTGACGTTATTGACGGCCTTGAGAACCCCTTTGCCCAAATATTTTGATTTGTCGCCATCGCGCAACTCAATGGCTTCGTGCTCGCCCGTCGATGCGCCTGAGGGCACGGCAGCCCGGCCGAACGCGCCGGACGCCAGAAGGATATCAACTTCAACCGTGGGATTGCCGCGGGAGTCGATGATTTGGCGCGCTTTAACTTGTTTGATCGTAGACATTTTCGTTTTTATTTAAAAGTTGATTTTGAAGGTTAGGCCTATTAAAGATTAGGACACGTTATCATAATTTAATTTTAAAGTCAAGGAGGAATGCGGGAAGGTGTGGGGGTTGGGAGCGCGACCCGGAGGGTGCGCTCCCCCCCGATTGCACTCTGGTCTACGGGGTTGACTTTCGGGGTCGGAATAGGTTTGTGCGGACAACGGTGCGGTGGATGGATTTTCAATAACTTTGTGCTATACTTTCGTATATGATTGTGATAGTTTGTAACATACTCATATAAATCGTTTTAGGAATAAACATGCGCAAACTTCTCACCTTTTTTAAACTCTACTGGTTACGGATCACGATCATTGTGATCACTGTCATAGCTATTTTCTCTTCAATCATTTTTGTTAATTATTGCGTTAAAAACTATTACTTGCTGGAAGAGTTTACCCGCCGTCAGAGTTCCGGACAAATGGCACTGTTTTTGCCGATGTTTGTCCTGGTCCATTTGCTTTCCATGCCTTTATATTTTGGTATGCAGTACTATTTTATGACCGGGGGCGGATTGGGATCAGGCAGTTTTGAAATCGCCAAAACCAAGGTGCGCTGGAACGAGGTCATCGGGCTAGAGAATGCTAAAAAGGAAGCTTGGGAACTGATCAAACTGCTCAAAGACCGCGCCTTGTTAAAGGCCGTTGGTGGAAAGATCATCAAAGGTACGCTGATGATCGGGCCGCCGGGCTGCGGCAAAACTTATTTGGCCAAGTCGATCGCGACTGAAAGCGGGCTGCCTATTATCTCGACGGTGGGAAGCGAATTCGTCGGGATGTTCGTCGGGCAAGGCACCGCGCGCATGAAATCGCTTTTCAAAAAGGCGCGCGCGATCGCGAAGCTCGAGGGCGGATGCATCATCTTCATCGACGAAATCGATTCCTTTGCCCGACCGCGCGGGGCAGATATGGGGTTTGGCGGACAGATGTCCATGAACTCGACGATCAACCAATTTTTGACCGAGATGGACGGGTTGCGCAATATGGAAAACAATATCGCGGTCATTGCCGCCACCAACGTTGATCCAGAAGACCTTGATTCCGCGATCATGCGCGCCGGGCGGTTTGATCGTAAAATCCATGTCACCCGTCCGAATCTGAAAGAACGGAAAGCCCTGCTTGATTTTTATCTCGCCGGGACGCTTGACTTTACGATCAATGATTTCCCTGGGAACAAAGTTGATCTCAAAATCCAAGGTCTGGAAAGACTTTGTAATGAGATCATCCATCGTCACAACCCTGAGGCTGGGAATATCATTTTTGCCAATCTCGACGAAGGTATTTCTTGGTTGAATGATACCCTTCTTCCCTTCCGGCTGTACGCCAAAACTCGGGTGGAAGAAAATATACCGAAAGACATTTTGCAATATTTTGAAAAAATTAAGAATCGCTATCAGAAAGACTTGACGGAGTTGAACGAAACCGAATTGCGCGAAATCAATCCGGAGATTGAGGGCAAAATTTTAAAACGCTACGCGGTTACCCAACTGCCCCAATACAAAGGGCCTAAACAAGCGATTGCCACCAAAGTCAATTTTGACCACACCATTGATACCAGCATCCTGGCGCGTAAGACGGTCTGGTTTTCACCGGCGGAGATTGAAGGAATGGTTCGCGAGGCTGGGTTGTTTGCCCATCGCGAAGGACGGATTGTGATCACCATGAAAGATCTCGGGAATGCTTATGAACGGGTGGCCTTTGGCCAGACATCAAACCTTACCCTATCCGACGACGAAAAACGTTGGGTGGCCTACCACGAAACCGGCCATGCCTTGATTTATTATCTGATCCATCCCACCAACGATGTCATGAAAGCAACCATCGTCCCCAGAACCGGTAGCCTGGGATATGTCTTTGCCCGTCCAGCGGAAGAATTGCATTGTCCGGACCGCGACTACATGTTGGCCGATATCAAAGTCTTTGTGGCGAGCTATGTCGTTGAACGAAAAAAATTTGGTAAGACCAGCGCTGGCGTCGGCGGAGGACGGGGTTCCGATTTCTATACCGCCATGAAATCAGCGCACCGCATGGTCTGGTCTTATGGAATGGGCAAATCCGGGTTGATCGGGGACTTTTCCGCGTTGACCAATTACTATTCTGGAGCAAACTACATCTCGGAGAAGACTAAGGCGCAGCTCGACGAAGATGTGCAAGACATTTTACAGAGCTGCTTGAAAGACGTGGAACAACTGGTCAACCAGCATTGGGACGTTGTTGAATATTTCGCGCAGGAACTCCATAAAAAGGAAAATCTCGAATACGATGAGATCATCCATATCTTTAAAAAGTTCGACCTCAAACCTTTCGCCGGACGTAAACCGCTTGTTATCTAATGAAAAACGCATTATGGGCAACAATCTTCATTTTTTATTTAGGCCTTTCTTTAAGCGGGTGTTATAAAGTCCTCCCTCCGATCACGACGAAAAATCAGGCGACAAAATATTTCGAAAAAATCTGTAAAGAAGAATATAACCTCCCAGTCACTTCGCACTTTGCTGGGCGCACGCTGATTGTTTATGTTCCCATCAACAAAACACTCTTCAGACTGGAGGCGGCTAAACCCGACCCCTTCAAAAACGATACGGTCCAAGATAAAATGACCATCCTTTATCAAGATGTCGCGTTCGACGGAAAAGCGCTTGACGTCAAATACGATATCCGTCCGCTCAAATCTTATCCGAACGATTTGGGATACACCGCGGCGGCGGATGAGACACTGCAAAAAATGAGCACCAATCTGATCAATGCCGTGTATCGTTCGTTTGCCGACATCAAAGATGATCCCAAAGCCACACTCGAAGAAAAACGGCCGGAATTTATTCACATCTATCTTGCTGATATCATCAATGGGATTCAGTACGAGTATCTTTTGTATTTTGAAGATTATATCGAGTCGGCGCAACAGGTCTTGGCCTATGACGAATTCGCCCAGCGAAATGTTTATGAGATCACTGGGAACCGGAACATCATCGGGGATTCTCTCGGCCAGCATCTGGAAATCAAAAGCGTAACCTGGCCGGAGTTCATCCGACGACAAATCAAACACCGCATCAACTACAAATACACCCGCAGCAGCTTCCCTCCTTCTGAGAATACCGAGCAGGAAATCCTCAAAGCGGTTGAGGCGACCATGCATGCTTATGATTATAAGATTTATGAGACCGTCGACCTGCATGATCTTTATAAGAATGCAACGACCCACTATACCCGGGAAGAAATCAACGAATTCAAATGATTGAAGATGGGCAAAATCTCCGACTTTCTATCGATGAGATTGCTTCGTCGCGCTCGCTCCTCGCAATGGGCATAAAGGTTAAAAAGTGTTGCTGCCCGATTATATAAATATGTGTTACTATTCGGGTTAAGTGATAAAAAATGCTGTTATCTCAAACCCGTTTCAGATAAAGGTCAACTATGTCAAA
>JAHFFT010000072.1 GCA_023247795.1 Candidatus Omnitrophota bacterium | reverse complement strand
GCGGTCATGGAATACGATTTCAATAATGGACAAAATCCTGATGACATGGCTTATCAAATTTTGGGTAGTAAAGAAGCGGTCATGCAGAATCGGCAACGGCTGGGGATGTAAGCAAGTTACAAGTGTCTAGCGCCCAAGCGTCCCAGGGTATCATAAAACTTATGTATATCTTATCCATCGACCAAGGCACGACTGGCACGCGGGCGTTCATTTTTGATCAGAGTTCGCGGGTCGTCGCCAGTGCCTATCAAGAATTCAAGCAATATTATCCTCAAGCCGGCTGGGTTGAACACGATGCCGACGAGATTTGGCGGTCCTGTGAGCGGGTCATTGGGCAGGCGCTCCGTCGATCCGGAATCAAGCAAACGTCCATCGCGGCCATCGGGATCACGAACCAACGGGAAACAACAGTGGTTTGGGACCGTAAGACTTCAAAGCCGGTTGCCAGGGCCATATGTTGGCAGTGCCGACGGACAACCGCGATTTGTCAAAATCAGAATGTTCAAAGACACAAACGAGCGATCCAGCAGAAAACCGGGCTGGTGGTTGATCCTTATTTCTCGGCGACAAAGATTCAATGGCTGTTGGACCAGGTGAAGGGGCTGCGAAAAAAAGCCAATCAGGGTGATGTGTGTTTTGGGACCATCGACAGTTGGTTGGTGTGGAAATTAACGGGGGGAAAAAATCATGTCACGGATTTGACCAATGCTTCACGGACGATGATTTTTAATATTAAGAATTTTTCGTGGGACAAGGAGTTGCTGCGGATTTTTAAGATCCCGTCGGGGATCTTGCCTAAGGTTCAGAAATCAGGATCCATCTTTGGTCATACTCAACAAGGTGTTGCAGGTCTTCGGGCCGACATTCCCATCGCGGCAATTTTAGGCGACCAACAAGCAGCGCTTTATGGACAGGGTTGTTATTCGCCAGGATCCGTGAAAAACACTTATGGGACCGGATGTTTCGTGGTTCTGAATACGGGGAAGGAATTGGTTAGCTCAAAACAGGGTTTATTGTCGACGATTGCCAGTGATGCCCACGGCAATCCGATTTATGCCCTCGAAGGATCGGTTTTTATCGCCGGAGCCGTGATGCAATGGCTGCGCGATGAATTGAAAGTCATCAAATCGGCAACGGAGTCGCAAAAATATATTCAAGGCCTGAAAGACACGCACGGTGTTTATTTTGTTCCGGCGTTTGCCGGATTGGGTGCCCCTTATTGGGACAGTCAGGCGCGGGGCATCATTACCGGGTTGACCCGCGGGGCCAATGTCAGGCATGTGGTGCGCGCTGCGTTGGAGTCGATCGCCTACCAAACCAAAGATGTGGTGGAGGCGATGCGTAAGGAAACAAAATTGTCGATCAAAAGGTTAAAGGTCGACGGTGGGGCCTGTCATAACGATTTTCTGATGCAGTTTCAAGCGGATATCCTCAATTGTCAGGTTGCCCGGCCCAAGATCACCGAATCCACGGCCTTTGGCGCGGCCTTGCTCGCCGGTGTTACGATTGGGCTATGGAAGTCTGATCAGAATTTGAGCCAACACAATCCTAACCAGAAAATTTTTCGTCCGCGAATGAAAGCCGGAGAGCGGGACAGGCTTTATCAAGGCTGGCAGCGAGCCGTGACCCAGGCCAGGACACCAACCGTTTTATGAAATTTCCTGATCATGAAAATGATTTGCTTGTTATCGGCGGAGGGATCAATGGCGCGGCCGTGGCGTTGATGGCTGCCGGCATGGGAAAAAAGGTTGCCTTGGTTGAAAAGGGCGATTTCGCCAGCGGCACGTCGAGCAAATCCACTAAACTCATCCACGGCGGGTTAAGGTATTTGGAAAACCTTGATTTCGGTCTCGTTAAAGAAGCGTTGAAAGAACGGTTCATTCAGCTGAAGAATGTTGCGCATTTGGTCAATCCTTTGCAGTTTATCATTCCGGTTTATCGCGACGATCCGCGTCCTTTGTGGTTGGTGAAGTGCGGTGTTTGGTTATATGATTTTTTAAGCGGACCGTACGCGATTCAGAAACACCGGGTCCTGAGCGCCGATGAAGTAGCGTCTTATTTGCCGGGGATTAAAAGGGACGGTCTCGTCGGCGGGGTCATGTATTTGGACGCGCAGATGGACGACGCGCGGCTATGCCTTGAAAATATTTTGAGTGCTAGAGAAAAAGGTGCCAAGGTCGCGAACTATACCGAAGTGGTTTCGCTGCTCAAGGAAAAGGGCCGCTGTGTTGGGGTTGAGGCGATGGACGTAGCGACGAAAGAAAAGTCTGTGTTACGGGCGAAACAGGTTGTTTGCAGTGTGGGGCCATGGAGCAATCGGTTAAAACAGCTGGATTGTCCTGGGGCGCCAGACCAGCTGCGCACGACCAAAGGCGTTCATGTTGTTTATCGTGAACGGATTTCTGATCGGGCGATGTTGCTACAGGTCAAGGCCGACCGCAGGATTTTTTTTGTCATCCCTTGGATGGGGCATTCGCTCATTGGCACGACCGATACCGATTATCAAGGGGACCTGGACCAGGTGCGTGTTGAACAAGAAGATGTTGATTACCTTTTTCAAGAACTGCGGCGTGTTTTTCCGAATAACAACTTCACAAAAGAAAATATCCTTTGCACCTTTGCTGGTCTGAGGCCGCTGGTCTTTGATCATGGCGACCCTTCGCGGCTTTCTCGTCAGCACGTGATTGAGAAAAGTCCGTCGGGGATTGTTTATATCTTGGGAGGAAAATACACGACCTACCGTTCAATCGCATGGCAGTGCCTGCGTAAGTTAGGTTATCCGGTGATCGATCAGGGAGTTGATTATCCGCTTTATGGCAGTGGGCCGCTGAAGGAAGTCCCTGAGCTGTTGGCCGCCCGTTACGATATCGACGTGGAAACAGTGTTTCATCTGCGAAACAAATACGGAATTCGATATCGAGCTGTTCTTGAATTGGTCGCGGCTGATCCTCAAGGTAAAGAATTGATCTGTCCTTTTGCCCCGGACATCCGGGCACAAATTGTTTACGCGATCAAAATGGAAATGGCGAGAACGACGGAAGATATTTATTGGCGGCGGTTGGGATTAGGTTACCGCGGGTGTGATTTGGGAGAATGTCGTCGGGTCATCGAGCCGTATCTCGTCAAATATAAAGAAGGGGTGTCATGAAGGAAGATCGATTTTTAGATTTGATGCTGAAAATGGCCCGTCAGGCCGGTGAAATAGCACTTAAGAACATCAACAAGAGTCAGGCGGTCTTGAAAGGTGATCGGTCGGTCTTGACCAAAACCGATTTGGCGGTATCACGTTTGATAAGAAAAAATTTGCAAGGGTTGTTAAAAAATGTTCAAGAGCATATCCTTATCGACGAGGAAGACGCCAAGAGCGAAAAATATTTTGACCAGCAATTTTTAAGGAGCGTTCCTTATATCTGGGTGATTGATCCGATCGACGGGACCCGCAGCTTTGCGAATCAGATGCCGACCTTCGGCATTTCGATTGGTTTGCTTAAGAATCAACGGCCGTGGCTGGGGGTTGTTTTTTTACCGGTCCTCAAAGAGCTTTTTTACTGCGATGGAAAGAACGCTTATTTTGTTCAGGACGCCTTTACGGCGAAGGCAAAAAAGCATCGTATCAAACCGCTTTCTAAACCGGTGGATCGGAAAACGGTTTTGCTGGGCAATGACGCGTTTTTAAAAAAATTTGATTGGGATTTTGATTCTTGTCAGATGATGCTGCTTTCCTGCGCGGTGATTGATCTCTGCTGGCCCGCGATAGGCCGAGGGTGTGGCGCGAGTTTCAAAGCCAATCTTTGGGATTTGGCCGGGTCTTGGCCGATCGCGCGTAAGGCCGGGCTGGAACTGCGGAATGTGCAGACCGGAGAAGTCACGCAACATGTCCATCTTGATCTGTTTGTTGGAAAGGGGTTGGAGCGCTGGCGGTTTAAAGATTATCATATCCTTTCTTCGGCAAAAAATTTTCCTGTTATTAAAAAGCTTATGAAATTGAGAACCCATGGAAAAACCACGCGTTAAAATCCAATACTGCACCCAATGCCGCTGGCTTTTGAGGGCCGCCTGGATGGCTCAGGAGCTGCTGACTACTTTTCAAGAGGAGATCGGCGAGGTGTCACTGCAACCGGGAACAGGCGGTGTCTTTGAAATCTCCGTGAATGGTGAACTGATCTGGTCGCGTAAAGAAGAAGGTGGATTTCCAGACATCAAAGAACTCAAGCGGCGGGTGAGGGACAAAATCGCGCCGGATAAAGATCTGGGACACGTCGATCGATAAATAGCAGCATATACTTATCGCATGCCCAAAGCGATATTGCGTTTCAGAATTTTTTAACCCAACTGTTGTTATCCTCATTTTTTATTCAAATATTGAAACGCCCAGCGGTAAAATCGCTCGGTCTGTTTAAAGATATTTGATGCGTCGTTTTCACGAGATTCTCTGCTTTCATAGGCGATGACATTCTTTTTGGCAATGATGCGGCGGACTGTTGCCAGCTGTTTCTCAATATCAGCAACAGGAGAATGAGCCAGCAATTCAATAGACTGCATGTGATCCTCGTTTGCCGAACGGATTCCTTGCGATTTTATTAATAACGCATCACAGGATGATATCACACAATGTACAGCATTTAAGCCAACGGAAGCCCACATTCTGTTTTTATACGCATGTTGCATGGTTTCATAAAATTCTTCTGCCTTGTTCCAATATACAACATAATCATTTTGATCGACCGCTCTGGTCTTTGAATATTTCATCATCGCAGCAGCTTCTCCAATCTATCGCCATAAATAAGTTGATAGGATTTAAGAGCGTTGGGCACGATTCCTGTTTTTCTTTTGGCATTGTTTTTGAATTCAGTAAGGGTATTCACATAAGGTGAAATGAGATTTCCCCATTGCGAAGATGTCCGCCGGTCTATGTCAGAAAATAAGTCCGAAGTTTTCATTTTCAAAGCAGCTGTTTTTATGACAACGAAGAGGTCAATATCGCTGGTTGCCCGCTCGGTCCTGGCATGCACGCTGCCAAAAAGCGCCACGCTTAAAATGTCGTTTTTAAGCGCGGATTTTTTTATTGCCTTACGGATGATATCAAATAACCGTTCGCTTAATTTTTTTTCAAATAAGAAAAGAGGCTTCAAGACGTCATGAACGACAGCGCGGGTTTCATTCAAATGGAATAGATAGGATTTTCCAACGATTCGTAGGGTGATTACGCCTTCGCGCAGCAGGTCCTGCAATATCGTATGCGCGGTTTTGGGCGACGTCCCCACCATTTTTGCTATTTGACGCCCACTCAGGCCATTTGAATTCTGGCACAGAATCCGTAACGCCCGGATTTTAACTTCATTGTTTAAAATTTTATTCAACGGCTGGTTTAACCGCATATGTTTATCCTAAGAAACAAGTGTTTACTTTTATAAACAAAGGATATCGGAAAATCGGCGGGTTGTCAAATCAGAATTAAGGGTGGGTGAAGGGGCTAATGACACCAGACGTTGCTAAAAGAGCCTAAACAGGTGGCAAAAGTTAGCTATGCAAATAATCTGTCTCATTGTATAGTAAAGTCCATATAACACAGAAAGCGTTACTAAAAGTGTCGACCTGGATAAAATTTTCGATTGGACATAAGAAATTTTAGCAGTTTTAAGACGGAAGGC
>JAHFFT010000045.1:10279-15130 GCA_023247795.1 Candidatus Omnitrophota bacterium | reverse complement strand
TAGTAGGAACGTCAAAATAACACGCAATTGAATTCAAATCGATTAAACGGTTTTTTGTTGGTAACATATGAAAATCAAACATTTACAAAAAATGATTTAAAAACGTTGGGACAGCCCTGATATTGTTTAAACTAACATTAAGCTCTACCCCATTAGCCATGATGAAGTAGTTTCCCTCAGAATTTATTTTGTAAGGAATTTTTCTCTGAGTTAAAATTTCTTCAAAGATTTTTTGGGCTGGAGACATAATTTGTTCAGGACAACAATTTGTAGCCAGTAAAATAAAAAACACTAAAGCGAAAAAACTAATTCCGAGGACATGAAATCTAATTCGTTGGTTTTGGTTCAAATTTCGTTTGAGCCAGTACTCGTTTTCAAGTGTCTTACGCATGTGAGGAGTTATTCTAGAAGCCATCTCATAAATGCTGTCTGAGTAAAATTACAATGCAAGCTAATTGTACGAAGCCTAAAAAATTCTGAGAATGATACTCATATCTGACAACCACGCGTCTAAAGTTTTGAAGCCAAGAGATCAAACGTTCGATCTTCCAGCAACGCTGATAGCGACAGAAAGATCTGCCATCTTGACTGGGCTCTTTAATACGATTGTCCTTATGTGGTGCGATCATGTTTATACCCTTATTGCGCAATCTTTCATCAAGGGGGTCAACTGCCATGATCTTCGTGCCCTTGCCACGCTTAGTTTTTCCGACGTCAAGACCCCTTTTTTTGCAGGCACGAATGTGCCGTCAATAAAGCATTCGGTTAAATCCAGACCGCCACGATCTCGCAGGTCTTTGGCTAATGCTTGCAAAATATTATTCAACGTACCGTCTTTAACAAACTTTTGGAATCGCCTGTGGCATGTTTGGTATGGCTGGTATCTGTCCGGCATATCATGCCAGGGCGCTCCCGTACGCAGTATCCAAAGTATGCCGTTTAATACCGCCCTTGCTTCTTTCCACGGACGCCCTCGACCGTTGCTGCGCCTTGGCTCTGGTGGTACTTTCGATTTTATGATATCCCATTGTTCGTCGGTTATATCCATATGCTACCTCCCAAAAATATATTACTGAAAGGGGGTCCTTGCTAAAACCTATTTATGAGATAGCTTGTAGTATTAAATGCAAAATCACCTTAATGATTTATTTATCAAGCCATTATCATCCTATAACGCAGCTATCCGCCAGCCTTAGATTTTTACAAAATCCGGGCACACTGGTTTCTAAATGTCCATCTTATCTAGACAAATCCAGGTCCCGGGGTTTCAATAAGGGAAATAGAATGACATCACGGATCGAAGGAGAATCGGTCAACAGCATGACCAGACGGTCGATGCCAATCCCCAATCCGCCAGCAGGCGGCATCCCATATTCAAGGGCGTGAAGAAAATCTTCGTCGATGTTGCGATTGTCGGTCTCCACATCGTCATGCAGATCTTCAAGCAAACGGCTGCGCTGTTCTTGCGGGTCGTTGAGCTCGGAATAAGCGTTGCCGATCTCCAGTCCGCCGATGAAGGCCTCAAAGCGTTCCGACAAAGCAGGGTTCTGCGGCATGGTCTTGGCCAACGGACACAAAAACGTAAAATATTCAGTAAAGAAAACCGGATTGGTGAGATCTTCCTCTTCGAGCATTTCCTCGACGATCTTCATGACTGCTGAGCGGGTCAAACGCTCAATCGTGATCTTGCCTTTCTTATGCGCCTTGACTTTATCCAACATCACGTTGACAGCATCTTCTGGATTGATATCAAAACGATCTTTGACCAGCTTGGCAAATGATCGCCGCTCCCAAGGAGGGGTAAAATCAATTTCCTTGCCCTGGTAAGTGACTTTATAAGAACCTGTTATTTTTTTTGCCAAAGAACTGACCATGGTTTCGGTCAAAGCCATCATGTCGCCGTAATCTCCGTAAGACTGATAAAGTTCGAGCATGGTGAATTCCGGATTATGCCTCGTCGAAATCCCTTCATTGCGGAAATTGCGGTTGATTTCATAGACCCTTTCCAGACCGCCAACCAAAAGACGCTTAAGGTATAACTCCGGCGCTATTCTTAAAAACACAT
Organism: Candidatus Omnitrophota bacterium; assembly: GCA_023247795.1. Lineage (GTDB taxonomy): Bacteria > Omnitrophota > Gorgyraeia > Zapsychrales > JANLHA01 > JAHFFS01. The sequence goes on along the minus strand of JAHFFT010000045.1, from coordinate 13,065 downwards.
CCATGTCATAGGCGTTGTGTTTGGATTTGAACGGCCGGCCTCTGGCCCCTCCGGCCATGGGCTGCAACATCGGGGTCTCCACCTCGAGAAACCCGCGCTCATCCAAAAATAAACGGATCGATGAAATGATCTGACTGCGTTTGACAAACAAATCACGAACCGGTTTATTGACAATCAAATCCACATAACGCTGACGGTAGCGCAACTCAACATCTTTTAAGCCATGCCATTTTTCTGGCAGTGACATGAGTGCTTTGGACAAATATTTGATCTCGGCCACACGGACACTTTGCTGACCGGTCTTGGTTATAAACAAAACACCCTCAACGCCGATGATGTCACCAATGTCCAAGGCCTGACAAACCTGGGTCAATAATGCGTCTTTGTCGTCGATCTTGATAAAAAGCTGGATCCTTGCCGTTTGATCCTCAAGATCACCGAAAATCACCTTGCCATGACTGCGCACTGCCAAAAGCCTTCCGGCCAAACAGACCTTTTGCTCGTCTTTGAAACTCGCTAAGGCCTCGGCAATGCTGCTCGACGTCACATACTTGCCGCCGAACGGAGCCATATTAAGCTCTTTTAACTTTTTGAGCTTTTCTAATCTGATCAGTTTTATTTCGTCAACGTCCATGATGAGAATTCCGACGGGTCATGAGGGAAACTATCGTAAAATTCACTCCGCGCCCAATTTAAAAATTATTTATTCTAGTATTGTTATGACTACGGATTATATAGAAAAAGCATAAGGGTGTCAACGAAAGTCACCGGAACCAAACTAGGGACGCGAGAAAGGATGGTAGCCTAAGGTCTTGAATAAATTCGGGGAGGAGTGAAGATACTGATCCTTTTTGATTTCTTCGATCCAGCGTTGATAGACTGCTAGGCTACTCTGGATGCGGGCATCGCCGTATTTTTTGGCCGCGAACATCGATAAGTCGTCCCAATCGCAGTTGATATAAGAAACGATCTTGACGTTATTTTTCTCGATAAAGCGAAAAAGATGGCGAAACCACATGTTCCAAGACTTCTCTCCCTGTGTCGTTCCCGAATAAAAAGGGCTGGCCTCGGCGATCATCAATGGTTTGCCGTGTTCTTGAGCGAATTTCGCGATCCGCTCCATATTGCCAAAATTATAGGCCTCAAAAAACGATATCCCAAACCAGTCGACGTCATCATCACCTGGATACCATCCCATGAAAGGGTGATCAACGCGCAAAAATGAATAAGAATGCCAGACATAATTGACATTATCCACTCCCAGTGCCTTGAATTTGTCGACGATATGACGATAAGCAGCGACAAAGAGTGCTGGATCATAATGGTTGTCCGGCAGATCAAATTCATAGCCGATGCGAAGATAGACTGGTCGTTCAGCGCGCTTGATCCAATCCGCCAACTTAACGATATTCTCGTCGTAAACCCCATCGGCCACCTGCTGCAACACCCCCACCATATACAAACCGATCTGCAGAACCGAATCCGGATAAGTCGTGGCCAGCTTCTGGGCATGTTGAAGACCGCCGCCACGATCTTCAGAAGTGGTAAGCCCTTCCAGTTCCTGAATGGAGGTGTAAAGCATGACCCCGCTGGGGACCGCACCGGTATCCTTGACATACTGATCAATTGTATTCAAATCCTGTCCGATGATCATTAAGACCTTACCTTCCGGCGGGACAAAGACATTTCTGGAATGGGATTGAGCAAAAACCATCTGAGGAAAATAAAAGAGAAGTGAAAGGATAAAAAATTTATTCAGCGAGGAGATTGATTTCATTCTCTTGTGTGGACCCCAGGGGTTGACAGTCTGTGAACTCCCGGGGTTCAACCCCGGGGGTTAGCAACCCACAATACAAATTTGGGCCTGATTTGCCTTCTTAACACATTTCTCCCGATCAATGATCAAGGTCTTGCCAGCTTCGATCGCCAAACACCGGCAATGCGAACGGATCATATGTTTGATCGTCCGCGGCCCCACCACCGGAACATCAAAACGTTGGTCTTGCGACGGCTTACTCATCTTGACCACGACCGCATTCTTTTGCGCGATCTTCCCACCCCGCTCAATGCATTGATCAGTCCCTTCCATTGCCTCAATCGCCAGAATCGCTTTTTCCTTCACAACCACCGTCTGCCCAACGTCAATACTGCCCATCGCCTTCGCGATGTCCCGACCAAACTCAATGTCGCCCAATTCCACAAGGCTTGGCCCCCGTCGGGTCAACGTTCCCTTTGACGCCAGATAATCTTTTAAAAGAAAAGTCGAATCAAGCAATTCTAACCCTTGAGCTTTAAGTTTATCCACGACCGCGGAAAAAATGGTGTCGGCCTTACGGTCTTTCAAAGCACTGATGAGGACTTGAAATTCTCCATCGAGCTCAAGAGTCTCATCAAAAAGATTTTTTGGATTCACTTGGCCCGCCATGATCACGCGCTTGACCTGATTGAGCTGGAAATACTCGAACAAATTTCGCAGTTGTCCAACTTTAAACCAAGCCAATCGATCAACAAAAGGACGCAGCAACCAAGACGTGTCGCCCTGAATCCCGGCGGCAATGATTTTTAATCCCTTGGCCCGCGCGGCCTTGGCAAAAAGGATGGGGAACTTGCCGTTGCCGGCAATGAGACCAATCTGCTCGATGTTCATCTTTGGATCGATAATTTCAGTTTAACTGCAAATCCCACGTTTGGTGGTTTTTACAAAATGAATGAGCTGTTCCAACTCAGGTGTTAGTTTGAGTTCATTTTCAACACGCTCAATGGCATGTGTCTTGGAAAGCCCGGAA
>JAHFFT010000045.1:0-10179 GCA_023247795.1 Candidatus Omnitrophota bacterium | reverse complement strand
AGTTTAACTGCAAATCCCACGTTTGGTGGTTTTTACAAAATGAATGAGCTGTTCCAACTCAGGTGTTAGTTTGAGTTCATTTTCAACACGCTCAATGGCATGTGTCTTGGAAAGCCCGGAATGAAAAAGAATTTTAAAAGCCTGCTTGAGGACTTGCACCGACTTCAAATTCATTTTTGCCCTTTTCAGGCCGATCAAATTGATACTATAAACCTTGGCTGGGTGGCCGTCGCACATCGAAAATGGCGGGATGTCTTGGACGACTTTGGAACAGCCGCCAATGATTGATAGCCGGCCCAACCGAACAAATTGATGCACGGCGCTGAGTCCACCGACCACGGCATTGTCTTCCAATGTCACATGACCCGCTAAGGTGCCGGCGTTGGCCATCACACAATGATTACCGATGATACAATCATGCGCCACGTGCGAATAGGCCATCAAAAGGTTATGATCTCCAATCACGGTTTTCCCTCCCCCATCGACGGTGCCGGTGTTGATCGTCACATATTCACGAATGCAATTGTTCTCGCCGATCTCCAGCGAAACATCTTGGCTGCCAGCGAATTTTTTATCCTGCGGCTTGCCACCGATCACGGCCCCGGGAAAAATCTGACATTTTTTCCCAATCGTGGTCCGTCCTTCAACAACACAATGGCTGCCAATCTGGACATTTTCCTTCAGTGTGACCTGCGGCCCCACAATCGAATAAGGTCCAATAACAACACTATTGCCAATCTTAGCACTTGGGTCGATGATCGCTGTTTTATGAATGTGTGTGGTTCCCATAAAATCCCCAACGTTAAAAAAATATTTTAACCTAAAAAGTCCGCGTCGGTAAACGAAAACAATATTTCAGCTTCCACTACGACCTCTCCATCCACTTTGGCCACTCCCTTTAAGAAGGCGCTGCCTGGCCGGTCGCGTAAAAGTTCCACTTCCAAATGAAGTTGATCTCCGGGAACAACCAAACGACGAAATTTGACATGATGAGCGGCATTGAACAACGCCACCTTCCCTTCATGCTCAGGATTCGCTAAAACCAAAACCCCACCCGTCTGGGCCAGGGCCTCGACCATCAAGACCCCCGGCATCACCGGCCTCGTCGGAAAATGTCCGGAAAAAAAATTGTCATTGATGGTAACATTTTTGATCCCAACCGCTCGTTTGCCAGGTTCTAAATGGATAATCCGATCAACCAATAAAAATGGGTAGCGGTGCGGTAAAACCTTTAAAATTTGCTGAATATCCAGCTGCCGGTGATCTGCCCCATAATCAAACTGCGGAACAAAATTTCTTGTTTTATGACGGTCATCTTGCGCCGCGATCTTTTTTAACAACTCAATATTCAATCGATGTCCGCTTCGGGTCGCGAAAACCTGACCACGGATCGGTTTGCCCAAGAGGTAAAGATCGCCGATAAAATCCAAGACTTTATGCCGGGTAAACTCGTCCTTAAAACGGGTTTGATTATCGATCACTCCGCGCTTTCCCACAACCAGCGTATTCTGATGATTGGCGCCCTTTCCCAAATTCTTTGATTGTAGATCCTTGGCTTCACTTTCTAAGCAAAAGGTGCGACAAGGGGCAATCTGCTCCGCGAAAAGATCCGGTGAGATCTTTGCCGAAAAATACTGCGTTTGCAAAAACGGATGGTCATAATGCAAGGTGTAAGCGATCCTAAAATCGTCATCGGGAACAACAGCGATGGAGCTTTCCTGCCAGACGACGACAATCGGTTCGCGGACAACAAAATATTCCCGTGAAGCTTCCTGCTCCTTGATGCCCGATTTTTTGATCGCTTTCAAAAAATCCAAACTACTACCATCCATGCCCGGCAATTCATTGCCGTCGATCTCAACCGTTAAATTATCGATTCCCAATCCTGCCAAGGCCGCCATCAGATGCTCCACGGTATGGATCGCTTCTTCTCCTTGACCGAGGGTGGTGCAACGCGGCAAAGGTTCCTCCGAACGGATATTTTCCACACAGGCTTTGATTCGCGGCCGATGAGCTAAATCCGTGCGAACAAAACTGATCCCTTCATTCTCCACTGCGGGCTTCAAAAAAATGTTGACATGGGATCCGGTATGGAGACCAACCCCTTTTAACGCGCTTTCTTTTTTTATTGTCTGCTGTTTATCCATGCGATTTCTTAAGCCGATCGACTTCCTCTTCGAGAAGCTTGATCTGCGTTTTCATCAAATTGATCGTTTTTACATATTCAGGAAGCCGCTGAAGGCTGGCATTCACCCGTTTGGCCTGCATATGCGGCTTCGCGGGAATGCCCCAGACAAAGGAATTGGGCGGAACATCGCTCGGGATGCCGGATTTTGAGGCGACAATCGTATTCTTACCGATCGTCAAATGCCCGGCAACACCGACCTGCCCGGCCAAGGTCACATGGTCCTCCAAGGTCGAACTGCCAGAAATCCCCACCTGGGAAACGATGATGCAATGCTCGCCGATTTTAACATTGTGCGCGATCTGCACCAGGTTATCAATTTTTGTTCCCTTGCCAATGACCGTCTTTGCAAACCTTGCTCGATCAATCGTGACATTAGCTCCGATTTCAACATCATCTTGAATCTCGACCGTGCCCATCTGCGGAATTTTTTCGTGCGTGCCATCGACCGTCACAAAACCAAATCCATCCGAACCGATCACCGTTCCGCTATGAACAATAACACGGTTCCCCATCAAGATCTTTTCACGGATGGTTACGTTGGGATAAATCAGGCAACCGCTGCCGATCTTGGTATTATGTCCGATAAAACAACCACTGCAAATAACGGTGTCCGCCCCGATTTCCACTCCCGCCTCAATGACCGCGTAAGGGCCGACCACCACATCTTTTCCACATTTGGCTTTTTTGTCAATCAGCGCGGTCTTATGCAGACCCTTCATCTGCAGCAAGGTCTTTTCAGTAAATAGCCTGGCGGCCTTAACAAAAGCAAATGACGGGTTCGCACAACGAATGATGTTTTTTCCAAAATTTGGAAAATCCTGCGGAACAATAACAGCAGAGGCCTTAGTGGTTTTTACCGTCGAGGAATATTTCGTGTTAGCGACAAAAGTTAAATCACCTGTTTGAGCTTCTTCAATTCCTGACACACCGGTAATTTGACATTGCGCATCACCCTCAACCGAACCTTCAATCTTTTTGGCAATTTCTTTTAGGGTGAAGGACATGATTCATCACTACTCCATAGGCGCCAGTCATCTCAATCATCACAATGATCAGGCATTATTTCTTGTTATAACTCTCATTCATCTTCGTAAGAATCGCGTCGGTGATATCCATCGTGGTATCCCCGTAAATCAAGACACGATCATTTAAGATCAGGTCATACCCCTCTTTTTTTGAAAATTCACTGACGACCTTTTCAATCTCAAGCAAAATTTCACGGGTTTTTTCGTCTTGCTGCTTCGTTAAATCGGTCCGCTGAGCTTGATCATAAGCGATCAAATCCTGGCGCATCTGCTCAACATCAGCCTTCATTTTTTCCTGCTCTTTTTCCACCATGAGCGCCAGCTTCCCCTGCGCCTCTTTCAACTTTTCAATTTTAACATTGCGGTCCTTTTCAAAATCTTTATTTTTCTGCTCCAGCACAGCGTCAAACTCTTTGGTCTTTTGATAATTATAAAAGATCTTACTCAAGTCTAAATAACCGAGTTTCCCCGCATCAGCAAATTGAGTAAAACCCAAAAACAATGTCATCCCCAAAACGAAAACAAAAAAATTTTTAAACCTTTTCACAGTGATCCTTCCTTTCTTAATACTTTCAAATTTAAAGTTTGTCCCATTTCCTCAAAATCCAAATCCTAGCGCTATTTTCTGGATCAAAAAAATTTAAAACCCACGGCTGACGCTGAAATAAAATTTCCCGGAGCGCCGATCCTCTCCAGGCTCATCATTGAGAGGGATCCCATAATCAAGATTGATCGGACCAACAGGGGTTTTGACTCGCAAACCTCCTCCGATACCGGATTTGTACTGGCCTGAAGCAAAATCTCCAATCTCTTGCCAAACACTTCCAATATCATAAAAAGCGGCGGCCTTCAAAAAATCCATAATGGGGACCGTGTATTCAATATTACCGACGAGCATGGCCTCGCCTCCGAGCGGATCCTCGGTCACGGCATCCAAAGGCCCGACCTTACGCTCATTGTATCCGCGGATGGTGCGCGCCCCGCCGGCGAAGAATCGTTCAAAAATCGGCACCTTTTCCGAATCGCCATAGGCATTGACGATACCGGTCTGCAAACGAAATTCCAAGACCGACCCCAATTTCAACGGAATATCATAACTGTTACGGGTTGTGACCCGGTAAAAATCTTTATCTCCGGAAAGAGGGCCTCCCGCGAGATCAAATCCCAGTCGACTGAATAATCCTCTCGTCGGACTGAACGGACTGTCACGTGTATCACGAGCAACAAACAATCCCACACTGCTTAAGGTATTCTTTCCTTCTTCCGCAAGCAAATCAGCAGAGGCATTGGTATCAAAATTCCCTATATCAATTTTCTCCAAATTATAATTGACCCCGGTGGAAATGTATTCTCCAAAACGCTTACCAAGCCTCAACCCACCGCCCGTGCGCGTTTCATCATAACCATAACCGACATTCTGTTCTCGAGAATGTTCGGAACGATAAGCATCAAATCCAGCGGAAATCGGATAATCGAACAACCAAGGTTCGGTAAAACTCAAACGCGTATTGCTGCGGGTTGAGCCGGTCTCTGCTCGTACCGATAAATTCTGCCCGCCACCAGTAAACGTCGGCCAATTGGTGAAATCAAAATTTTTCTGTTCAATTTCAACAAACCCGACCAATTGATCAACCGTGCTAAAGCCCCCTCCAAAACTCAACGAGCCGGTCTTCGCCTCTTTCACCTGAACAACCAAATCTTTTCGGTTGGGGACATTGGTGTCTTCAACATCATAAGCGATTTCCTCAAAATACCCTAAATTCGTCAAGGTCTGTTTGCTCCGACGCAGCTTTTCTCCGTCGAATTGATCCCCCGGGAAAAGCTTCAATTCCCGTCGGATGACGATATCACGGGTACGGTCATTGCCTTGAATGCGGATCCGGTTGATGAACGCCAGATCCCCTTCCAGGACTTCCAACTTGATCGCGACCTTGCCCGTATCCGGATTCAACGACGTTGATTCTCGGACATTGGCAAAAATGTAGCCTTTATCAAAATAGAGTGTCCGAATATTGGACAAATCAACCGTCAAGCGCTCACGGCTGAACACCCCGCTGGGTTTGACCTCCGTCATCGTTTCTAAAATTTTCTCTTTATCGATCACCTTATTTCCTTCTACGGTGATTTTCTCGACGAAATACTGTTTTCCTTCGCCGATCATGATCGCCACATTCAAGTGCGCGCCTTTCACTTCTTCAAGTTTATACTCAGCCTTAACATCAATGAACCCCTGGCGTTCATAAAAGGAATGGATGCGTTCCATGTCTTCCTTCAAAGTTTCTTCTTTCAGATACCCGGATGTGAATAAAGTATCCGGACGGGTTTTGATGAGACGTAAAATCTTTTTATCGCTGAAGGTTTGATTTCCCTCAACTAAAATCCGCTTGATCTTGACCCGCGTCCCTTCCTTGATAATGAAATGGAGATCGACTTTATTTGTCAAATCATCCGTGGCTTTCTTGACATCCACTTCAACCTGCGTCAGCCCTTTTTGTTCATAAGAATCTTTGATCATGCGAATGTCGTCCTGCAAACTCTTCTGATCAAAAAATTTTCCCTTCTTGGACTTGAGTTTTCGTTCCAAGCCACGCGCGTTGAAATAAATCAATTTGGAAAATGAAATCTTTTCAATGATGGCTTTTTCCGTTACCAAAAAGATCACTTTAAAACCACCCTCGTATTCTTCACGATCAACACTCACATCGGAAAAATATCCGGTGTTGTACAAACGTTTCAAATCATCGCTGATCACTGTTTGCAGATACCGTTCACCGACCCTGGTTTTGATCTTTGACAGGATCGTCGCTAAACTGATCGTTTTATTCCCCTTGACCTCAACGGACCTAACCATCTTTTGCGAAAGATCAGCGGATGCAGAAGCCGGCCCCGCAGATGCTGAACTTGGATTGGAATCTTGGGCTAAAACCGTAGCAGGAGAAAATAATAAAGCGAAAAGCACGAACAGAAAATATTTTTTTACAAGCATGGACTGATTATAAAGTTATTAAAAATGTCTGTCAATCGACATATTCTAGATTTTCAAAACGCATAAACTCTTTTTTAAAAAAAAGTTTGAACATCCCCACGGGTCCGTTGCGCTGCTTGGCAATATTGACTTCGGCGATTCCTCGATTATCTTCCGTCGGGTTATAATACTCTTCCCTCATCAACAAAATGACCAAATCGGCATCCTGCTCAATCGCGCCGGACTCTCTCAAATCCGATAATTGCGGACGATGGTCCTGCCGGCTTTCAACCGCCCGCGATAATTGACTCAAGGCAATGATCGGCATATTCAATTCCCTGGCCAAGGCCTTCAACGACCGGGAAATCTCTGATATTTCCTGCTGCCGGCTGTCGGTTCGGGTGCTGCCCCGCATCAACTGCAAATAATCCAAAACCAAAAGTTCGATGCCCTGGTGCGCCCGCAAACGTCGGGCCTTGGCCCGAAGTTCCAAGGCTGAAATCGCCGGCGTATCATCAATGTAAATCGAAGAATTGGATAATCGTTCCGCGGCCTTGGTGAGCAACGGCCAATCTTCGCGCGACAGAAACCCGGAACGAACTTTATGCGCGTCCACCCGAGCCTGCGAACAGAGCATGCGTTGAACAAGCTGTTCTTTGGACATTTCCAGACTAAAAAAGGCAACGCCTTTTTTCAATTCGATACCGATGTGCTCGACGATGGCGGCGGCCAATGCGCTTTTTCCCATCGAAGGCCGCCCCGCGACAATGATCAGATCCGACGGCTGCAGCCCCGAAGTCATGTGATCGAATCGTTTGAACCCGCTTGCCAGACCCGTGACATGCTCTTTGCGCTGATACAAAAGATCAATCTTCTCAATGCTCGATTTAACCAGATCCTTGACGTGCACCGACTGCTGTTGATGTTTGATGTCGGAAACTTCGAAGATGAGTTTCTCGGCATGATCGACGACATCGCCCACATTTTCCTTCGTGTCATAACAGACATCGATGATATTGGTGGCGTTTTTGATGAGCTGTCTGAGGATCCCCTTTTCCTTGACAATCGTGGCGTAATGTTCGACGTTCGCCGCGGTATGAACCAATTCAACCAACCCGGAAAGATAAGGCGCGCCGCCGATCTTTTCTAACAATTGATCGTTCTTGAGCTTGTCGGTCAGTGTTATGAGATCGACGTTCTTACGATGCTGATACAAGTCGACCATCGCGCGGTAAATCTGCCGGTGGGATTCTTCATAAAACCAAGATTCGTCAAGGACCTCAATGGCGGTGCCAATAGCTTCATCATCAATCAGCATAGCCCCTAAGACCGATTTTTCCGCGTCAAGATTCTGCGGAGGGACTTTTATTTTTTCGCCACCCATAATTTGATCTTTGCCGTTACCTGCGGATGAAGTTGGATACCAATATCATAAACACCCAGGTCCTGAATCTGCTTGTCTAAAACAAGAGCTTTCTTTTCAATCGTGAACCCTTCCACTTCGAGGGCCTTAACAATGTCCGCGGTTGTCACCGAACCGTAAAGTTTATCGAGATCATTGACTTCAACCGTGACCGTGCAGGAAAGCTTATTCAATTTTTCCGCCAGGGCCTGGGCCTCCTGCTGCTGCTTTTCTGCTTCTTCCCTCAACTGCGCCCGGCGGGCTTCGATGCGTTTAACGTTAGCAGGCGTTGCCAAGAGCGCAATTTTTTTAGGCAACAAATAGTTTCTGGCAAAACCTTCTTTAACTTTAACGACATCCCCGGCCTTGCCAAGCTTACGAATGTCCTGTGCGAGAATGATCTGCATCTCATGTCCCCTTTTTAAAAATCCTGATTATGATTTCCTATAACCGCCTACCGACAACAAACCAAGAAAGCGCGCGCGTTTGATCGCCGCCGCTATTTGGCGTTGGTCTTTCGCCGAAATCCCAGTAATCCGACGAGAAAGGATCTTCCCGCGGTCTGTTAAATATTTTTGTAAAAACGGAATGTCCTTGTAATCAATCTTGATCTCTTTGGGAATGATGAATTTCGCGACCCGCTTTTTCCTTCTGGCCGCTCCCAAGATGGGATCAATGTCTCCTCGGTCTCCCCGCGCCGATGCCCCGGCCCTTGGCGATCCCGTTCTTGAACCACCCATCCTCTGGGATCCTCCTGTTCTTGAAAATCCTGTTTTCCTTTTCATTGACATTTGCCGCATTGCTTTTTTAACCTCCATGGTTCGAAATTTTAATTAGTGCCCCTGTGCCCCAGCACCCAGTTCCCAGTGAGTTAACCATCTTTAAACTGGGGAACAGGGACACTGGGAAACTGGGGACTGATTTGCTACTCATCCCAGGCCACGTCTTCCGGGTTGATGGTCTCTGCTCCGGCGTCTTGAGGACCGACGGCCTTAGCCGGCTGACTTTCAACCGCTGCCGCGCTCCCCTCCGCCTGCTTATCAGGAGAAAATTTACCTAAAAACTGCACTCGCTCCGCCCTGACATCGATGGTGCTACGCTTTTGTCCATCGGGCGTTTCCCAGGAACGGGATTGTAAAACGCCCTCAACAAAAATTGGGCTTCCCTTTTGCAAATACTGGCAGCAGGCCTCTGCCTGCTTGTCCCAAACCGTCACCGTCAAAAAACAAACATCCTCTTTCAATTCACCCGACTTGTCACGATAGCGTCGATTGACCGCCAATCCAAGATTCGCCACCGCCACCCCGGCCGGGGTGTATCGCAACTCCGGTTCGCGCGTCAGATTACCGATTAAAAAAACCTTATTCAAATTCGCCATTTCTTCCTCCTCAACAAATGCTGTTTAACCTCAATTTAACGCATCCTTAGCTCTGCGAAAAAAAATCATTCACCGCGGATCACTGAAGAACGTAAAATTTTATCACTCAAACGCAATTCATTTCTAAAAGGAGACAGCATTTCTCCCGGCATTTCGAAATTGGTCAAATAATAGGTCCCTTCATTTCGTTTCTTCAAACGAAAACTGAATTTATTTTTTTCGACCCAAACTCGATTGTTGATGACCTTCCCCTTGTATTTCTTGATGATCTCCGCAGCCTCTTTAACCACGGTTTCCTTCTCTTCCTGAGGACTGTTCGCGTCCAAAACCGTCACTAACTCATACTTATTCATAACCCCTCCATGTTATTGATTGATATCTGCTCTTTGGTTGAACTGCTCCATCGCCCGCTGCTGTCCCTCTTTCAGCCAGACCTCACAGCAATCAACCGCCTTTTCCAAAATCCCATCCAATTGCTTTTCTTCACTCTTCGTGAATCTTCCTAAAACATATTCGACCTTCTGCTCCTTATCACGGGGAGCGCCGATCCCTAAACGCAACCGCCCAAAATTTTGGGTACCCAATTTTTCGATGATCGAGCGCAGCCCGTTGTGACCGCCGTCTCTGCCTTTATCGCGCATCCGCAATTGTCCAAAAGACAAATGCAAATCATCGCTGACAACCAACATATTTTGCGTCGACAAGGGATGTTGCTCCAAAACCGCCTTCACCGCTCGGCCGGACTCATTGACGTAGGTCTGCGGCATGAGCAAATAACATTCTCTGCCCCCCACCTGCCCGTGGCTCAACCGACCATGACAACCACGCTGCATTTTAAAAATCAACTGATGTTTGAGGCTCAAAAGATCCAGCACTAAAAATCCAAAATTGTGCCGTGTTAACTCGTATTCCTCACCCGGATTCCCGATTCCAACAATCAAACACGCATTTGCATCCGTCGCCATTTCAAGAACTCCTGCCGAATCCGCTGAACGCTGAAAAAAAAGTTACCCAGCCTTTTTATCGTCCTTCTTCTCCTCTTTTTTCTTTTCAGCCGGAGCTTCCGCCACCTTCTTCCCGTCTTCCTTTTTCTCTTCGCCCTCCTTCTCGATCTTATCCTTCTTTTCCTTGATGACCTCCAACTCAGCCGGGGCCTGGCCTTCCACCGGCACCTCTTCCACTCGATGAGGGGCCGACACCGTCAAGACCACGGACTCCGGA
>JAHFFT010000019.1:15289-46630 GCA_023247795.1 Candidatus Omnitrophota bacterium | reverse complement strand
TATGGGAAACCTTTTTGTAAAGAAATCCATTGATCGGATCGTCGCTGAGTCCCAACACGGCGAACACACGTTGAAGCGAACGTTAGGGGCCAAGAGTTTGATTGCTTTGGGCATCGGGGCCATTATCGGTGCCGGTCTTTTTTCATTGACCGGGATCGCGGCCGCGGAGAATGCTGGCCCGGCGGTCGTCCTGTCCTTTGTTGTGGCGGCGTTTGGTTGTACTTTTGCCGGGATGTGTTACAGCGAATTAGCATCGATGATCCCGGTCGCGGGAAGCGCTTATACCTATGCTTACGCCACCATGGGTGAGCTGGTTGCTTGGATCATTGGTTGGGATTTGGTTTTGGAATACGCAGTGGCTGCCGCGGTGGTCGCTGTCAGCTGGTCGAGATACGTGGCGTCCTTTTTTAAAGATTTCGGAATTCATTTGCCGGTTCAGTTCACGGCCTGTCCTTTTGATCACGTCGTGCTGCCAAACGGAATGGAAGGGACTGGCATCATCAATCTTCCTGCGATCTTTATCATTGTAGTGATCTCGTTGCTTTTGATGTTGGGGATCCAAGAATCCTCGCGCGTCAACGCCATTATTGTTGTCATCAAATTGGCGGTGGTTGTCACTTTTATCACAGTTGGTTTTCACTATATCAAGTGGGACAACTATGTTCCTTTTATCCCGCCGAATACTGGACATTTTGGGGAATACGGATGGAGCGGGATCATGCGCGCGGCTGGGGTCATCTTTTTTGCCTATATCGGATTTGATACCGTCTCAACCGCGGCACAGGAATCGCGACGTCCCCAGCGCGATGTTCCGATCGGGATCATAGGCTCGCTGATCATTTGCACGGTGCTTTATCTGGCTTTTGCCTTTGTTCTGACGGGAATGGTCAACTACAAACTGATGAAAGGGGACGCCGCACCGGTTGCGACCGCGATCAATTTGACCCCGTATCCCTGGCTGCAGCTTTTAGTTAAGTTAGGGATCATCAGCGGTTTTACGTCGGTGATTTTGGTTCTTTTGTTGGGACAATCACGGGTTTTTTATTCGATGGCCCGCGATGGATTGTTACCACCGATTTTTTCACAGATCCATCCGCGCTGGAAAACACCGTGGCGATCGAATTTGATTTTCATGTTTTTTATCAGTTTTTTTGCCGGATTATTTCCAATTTCGAAACTGGGGCACATGACCAGCATCGGGACCTTGCTGGCCTTTGTCATTGTGTGCGTTGGTGTGCTCGTGCTTCGTTGGACGCAACCTGCTTTGGCCCGTCCTTTTCGCTGCCCCTGCGTGCCAATATTTCCAATCTTAGGGGTTTTGGTCTGCCTAGCGATGATGACATCGCTTGACGGAGAAACCTGGGCCCGGTTGGTTATTTGGCTTATCCTTGGACTGGTCGTTTATTTTTCCTATGGACGGCACCAAAGCCGATTGAATAAAAACATCCATTAATCAAAAAATTGTGAGGTAGCAATGAAAACATTTTTTACCCACGCGCAAAATTACGTTTTACGAGGGCTGCTGGCGATCATCCCGCTTTTGTTGTGCGCGGTTGCGCTGCAATTGCTTTATGTTTTAATCGATAAAAGGGTGATGGGGCTTTTGGATCATTTTATTGAAATTCGTCATATCCCCGGACTGGGGATTTTGCTGGTGCTCGTGATCCTTTATTTCATTGGTTTGATTGTCAGCAACATTGTCGGTCATCAGTTCTTTCGATTCATCGAGTGGATCAGTCAGCGAATACCTTTTATCAAAACCATCTATGGAGTGGGCAAGCAGTTTTCGCACGGATTTTCGGTTGTTGACGGCGATAAGCAGCCCCTTAAGAGAGCGGTCTTGATCAAGTTGGGCAGTGATGGGGCCATGATTCCGGCTTTTGTGATGAATTCTTTGGTTGATCGTAAGACTAATGAAGAACTTTTGTTTGTTCTTGCTCCAACGGCACCGACACCGGGTTCTGGCTTTGTATTGGTGGTGAAAGCCTCGCAGACCGTGGACCCGGGCTGGACCGTGGAGGAATGTCTGAAAGCCATTGTCTCGGTGGGGATCGTTTCTCCAAAAGAAATCAAATCAAAGGATTGACGGGCCGGTGAAAAGTGAAGAGTAATGGGTGAAGAGTGAATAGGGAATAGTGAATCAAAAGAATTCCTCGAGGCTTGCCTCGGGGTAGTTCTTTAGCAAAGGGTGAAAGGCTCATGGACCAAAAGTTTATCAGAAATTTTTCGATCATCGCTCATATTGATCACGGCAAGTCAACACTGGCCGATCGATTGCTTTTGTTTACCGGTGCTATTGACGAACGCAAGTTTCACGATCAGCTTTTAGACGATATGGATCTGGAGCGGGAACGTGGCATCACGATCAAGGCCTCAGCGGTGCGATTGCAATATCAGGCTGATGACGGGCATGAATACATTGTCAATCTGATCGATACTCCTGGGCATGTCGATTTTTCTTATGAAGTGGAAAAATCGCTGCGCGCATGTGAAGGGGCGCTGTTGGTCGTCGACGCCTCGCAGGGAGTAGAATCACAAACAGTTGCCAATTATTATTTGGCCATCGACAATAATTTAGAAATGGTGCCGGTCATCAATAAGATCGATATCGCCAACGTCGATCTGGACCACGCGAAATTGGAGATGATGGACATCTTAGGATTTGACGAGAGGGACATGCAGATGGTCTCGGCGAAAGAGGGGATTGGCATCAAGGAACTTTTTGAAAGGATTGTTAAGGTTATTCCCCCGCCGGGAGGAAGCCCAGAAGAACCGCTGCAAGCCTTGGTTTTTGATCTGGAGTACAATATCTACAAAGGGATCATTGTTTATATCCGAATCATGAACGGGAAATTAAAACCAGCGACCCGTATCAAAATGATGCATACGAATAAAGAATATACCGTCGAGGAAATCGGCGTTTTTCGTCCAGAGGCGGTCAAAGTCAAAGAGATTTCCTGCGGTGAGGTCGGGTATATCACTTGCAATCTCCATGATCCCCGCGAGGTGAGGGTGGGTGATACCGTGACCGAATCGGACCGTCCGACGAGCCAACCGTTGGCGGGGTACCGTCAGCTCAACCCCATGGTCTTTTGCGGGGTTTATCCGGTCAACGCCAAGGACTTTATGGCCTTGCGTGAAGGCATTGATAAGCTGCGACTGAGCGATCCCAGCCTTTCATATGAACCGGAAACATCGGAATCTTTTGGTCATGGATTTCGCTGTGGGTTTTTAGGTCTTTTGCACATGGAGATCATCCAGGAACGTCTGCAGCGGGAATATGATTTGAATTTGATTTTAACCACCCCTAACGTAAAATATCAATTGGTCAAAAGGGGCGGGGAGATTATGGAATTGGAAAACCCGTCGGCGCTGCCGGAACGGAGCGAGATCGACGAGGTCAGAGAACCGTATCTGGAAGTTTCGATCATGACGCCGGTCACGCATATGGACCAGGTGATGGAAATGGCGAAAAAGAAACGCGGGATTTACGTCAAGAGTGAATACGTTTCTGACCGGATGAGGATCATTTATGATATCCCTTTATCCGAAGTCATTGTGGATTTCAATGATCAGATCAAGTCGGCCACCCGTGGGTACGGATCGATTGATTATAAATTTAAGAATTACCTGCCGGCGCAGATTTCCAAATTGGATATTTTGATCAACGATAAGATTTGCGATGCTTTTTCTTGCCTGGTCCATCGCGAACGCGCGTATGAAAAGGGACTTGCCCTGGTCACAAAATTGAAGGAGCTCATCCCCCAACAGCTTTTTGAAGTCAAGATCCAGGCGGCCTGCGACGGACGGATCATCTCGAGCGCGCGGGTGCGGTCCGCTGGTAAGAACGTGACCGCGAAGTGTTACGGCGGGGACATCAGCCGCAAACGCAAACTTTGGGAAAAGCAAAAAGAAGGCAAGAAAAAACTCAAACAGATCGGCAACGTTGAAGTTCCGCAAGAGGCCTTTTTGGCGGCGTTAAAAATATGATCACTAAGATCCGTGAAACATATCGTAAGAAGCTTAATCCCGTCACTCGGGAGTGGATTGAGTCCATCGTCGTCGCGTTCGTTCTGGCGATGTTCATCCGCACCTTTTTTTTTCAGGCGTTTCGCATCCCTAGTGGATCGATGCGCATGACGCTGATTGAAGGCGACCGATTGATCGTCAACAAATTGAGTTATGGCGCGAGAGTGCCGTTGAGTCCGTGGCGTCTACCTGGATTTGAAAAACCTCATCGCGGGGACGTGATTGTTTTTATTTTTCCGGATGATCCGAAGCGGGATTTCATCAAGCGGTTGATTGGAATTGGCGGCGATACCGTCGAGATCCGTAATGGCGATATCTACGTGAATCATGAGCAGCTTGATCATCCGATGGTCAAGAGTCTTTATTATTACAACCGCGGCGAATATGGGCAAATGAACCAGGAAGTCCATGTCCCAGAAGGGTATAATTTTGTCTTAGGGGACAACAGTGCTTCGAGCCACGACAGCCGGTTTTGGGGTTTTGTTCCCGAGGATTACATCATCGGTAAGGCCGCATTGATCTATTGGCCGTTGAACCGGATCCGTTTTATCAAATGAAATGATGTCCCGATCTATCGTTTGTGTCTGTAGTTGTTTTTTTATTCTGACCGCTTGCGCCTCAACGCAAAAGGGTGCCATGAAGCAATCTGATCGTCGAGAAGGGGACGATGTCAAGTCGATCCAGACCATGGTTGAGGCCGTGGGTGGTAAGAATGTTTCCAAGAATGATTTGCTGAAGTTGCAAAAGCAGATGGAAAACAACCAAGAGATCAAATCAGCGGTGCAAGCGGTGGGAGAAGCTGTTAAGGGTAAAAATCGTAGCAAATATTCACCAGTGACCGGAAAGCGTTACGCTCCCAATATGCAAGTAGATCCGGAAACCGGAGTTCCGTTGAAATGGGTCGATGAACAATGATGTTTAAAGTCCTACGCAGGTCAAACCATGTCGCTGACCGTCGCAAATAAAATCACCATCTTAAGGATTCTCGCTGTTCCGTTTTTTGTGGCGACCATTCTTGATTATTCGCCCGAGCGGGACTATCTTCGTCAGGTCGCGTTAGCGATTTTTGTGTTCGCGGTCATTTCCGATGTGATTGATGGCATCATCGCCCGCGTTAAAAATCAACGGACACCGGCAGGGGCGATCCTTGATCCTTTAGCGGATAAGCTGCTTTTGATGAGCGCCTTCCTCACACTTTATCAAGTAGGAAATGCCTTTCCAGTCAGTCGTTTTCCGATTTGGTTGGTGGTCGCCGTGATCAGCCGGGATGTCCTTTTATTGCTGGGGGCGGTGCTGACTTACGTCCTCAAAGGACGATTGACGGTCGAGGCGACGAAGTGGGGAAAGGCCTGTACTTTTTTTGAATCGATCGCGGTGATTGTGATGCTTTGCCAGTGGCCGATCACTTTGTTTTGGTATATCACCATGGTTTTTATTGGGATTTCAGGAATTGATTATCTTTGGAACGGGATGAAACAGATTTCGAATAATCAAGATGAGGCCCGATGATATTTCTTCTAGCGGCGTTGATCATCAGTTATTTTTTAGGCTCGATCCCCACGGCCTATCTTTTTGGGAAAGTTCTTAAAGGGATTGATATCCGTCAGGTTGGTTCCGGCAATGTCGGGGCCACCAACGCTTTTCGGGTTTTGGGGAAAGGCCCGGGGACCTGCGTTCTTTTGATTGATATCGCGAAAGGGGCGTTGGCCTTGACCCTGGTCGGAGACCATTTTCATTTGGAAGGTTTTTTTCCCAGGGCCGCCCTTGGTATCGCGGCGGTTGTGGGACACAATTGGACCTGCTTTTTGCAGTTCAAGGGAGGCAAAGGCATTGCCACGACGCTGGGGGTGTTGATTGGTTTGGCGATTCATTTTCCTCATTTTCAAAGTGTCCTTTTGGCCAGTGTATCGGTATGGCTGATTTGCTTTTTAGCTTCCGGCTACGTGTCGTTATCTTCGATGGTTGCGGCGGTCATTTTGCCCATTACCATGCTGATTACGAATCAAGGGTTTCCGGTGGTCATTTTAGGTGTTATTTTTTGTTTGTTTGTGATTTTACGACATCGGCCGAACATCCGCCGGCTCATTTCTGGGCAAGAATCCCGCGTCCCGCTTTTTTTTCATAAAAAGCCCCGTCGATAGCTACCCAACTCATTTATCTTCAATTGCTTTAATCCCTCTCAATCGAAAAATATTTTTTTGCCAATAATGGCTTTTGACTGCATTTTTTAAGCGAATTCATCTCCAAAATAGGCGTGATGGGAGGCCAGGAAAGCGGTTTCTTTTAGGGCCTTGACAGATCTTGTTAGCCCCTTGACGAATGTTATACTTCAAGCAAAGAGGCAAAAGGAGCGGTTGTCAGATCAGGTTTCTAGAACAAAAGGATGAGGAACTTGGAGGACAATCGAACAAGCAAGAGGGCGGCATGAGAGAATTAACCTACAGAAAAAAACAATCGTTGAAAAATCGTCGAAGGATGATTTCGGTCAACGAACACACCGAAGACACTGACTGCAAGACCCATGTGCGAAAAAGTTTTGTCTACATTGTTCGTTCTATCAAAAAGATTGAGAAGCCAACGGAAAAACCGGATATCTATATTCATAAAGCGTTTGATTCAAAGACCAATGAAGAGAAATTTTCTTTTCGGGTCAAAGGCGCTTTTTACATGGAAAATAAGGGCAGCACATTTTTGGTGGATTTCTGTCATACCTTGAAGATTGACATCCAATGGAAGAATAAAGTATTTTCCCCCAATAAGTCAGCGACGCTGACTTAACCACACGGTACCACAATAACCAGCCACGATCAGCGGAAGACCCCTTCTTCCGCTGGTTTTTTTATGTCCCAACGTTATAACAAGCCAATCTTAAAGAGTAAACAAAGTTATTAACAGGGGACTGTCCGCCAATAATAATTTATGATATAGTTCAAAGACTATTATGAAAAGGCATTATCAGTTGATTCCCAAAATATTTATTGTTTTTGAAGAAGGGTACTCCTGGCAGGGCTTTCAGAGGGATTGCGTTGCCGGATTTGTTGTTGGCATTGTCGCGCTGCCCTTAGCCCTCGCGTTTGCCATTGCCTCCGGAGTGAAACCGGAACAAGGATTGTACACCGCGATCGTCGCTGGGTTTTTGATTTCGTTTTTGAGCGGCAGCCGTGTTCAGATCGGTGGACCGACCGGCGCTTTCATTGTGATCATTTATGGCATTGTCCAGCAATTTGGATATCAAGGGCTGGCAATGGCCACTTTAATGGCCGGGGGAATGCTGATCATCATGGGGCTGGCCCGGCTGGGCCAGATCATTGAATTCATTCCTTATCCGGTGACTGTTGGATTTACGTCGGGAATTGCCGTGATCATTTTAACGACCCAGCTTCGGGATTTTTTGGGACTTCCCATCAATATGCCCGCGGACCTCGTTGGAAAAATTCAGATCATTGGCTCACACCTTGCCATGGTCAATCCCTGGTCGCTGCTGTTGGGTCTTTTGACGATCGTTCTGATTTTTCAATGGCCGAAATTTGTTAAACAAATTCCCGGTTCTTTGATCGCGATCATTGCGACGGTTTTTTTAGTGCGGTTTTTTCATCTTCCGGTTGAGACTGTCCAGACCCGTTTTGGCGCCGTGCCAAACAGTTTGCCGCATTTCCAGTTTCCCGTCTGTCCAAGATCGATGATCCCGGAGTTGATAAGGCCGGCGGCGGCCATTGCTTTTCTGGCGGGATTTGAATCGCTGCTATCCGCCATTGTTGCCGACGGTATGACAGGATTCCGTCACCGCCCCAACATGGAGTTGATTGCCCAAGGGGTGGCCAATATCGGATCAATTTTTTTTGGCGGAATTCCCGCGACCGGCGCCATCGCCCGTACTGCCACCAACATTAAAAATGGCGGCCGCACGCCCGTTGCAGGAATTGTTCACACGTTGACGCTGCTGGCGATCCTTTTGCTTTTTGGGTCTTGGGCGTCGTTGATTCCTATGACGACCTTAGCAGCCATTTTGGTGGTTGTGGCGTATAACATGAGTGAATGGCGGATGTTCCTAAAACTTTTTAAAAGTCCGAAAAGTGACATTGTTGTTCTTTTGACGACTTTTTCTTTGACCATCTTTGTCGATCTCATTGCCGCCATTGAAGTCGGGGTCGTTATGGCGGCATTTTTGTTTATGAAACGGATGGTGAATGCCACGGAAATTGTTTCGATCAAGCAAACGTTTGATCCAGATGACGATGAGAGTGGGGCCGCGGTCCACAGCAAAATTCCGTCTGGAGTTGAGATTTTTGAAATCAATGGCCCTTTTTTTTTTGGCGCCGCCGACAAATTTAAGACGGTGCTTCGGGATGTCAATAAGCGCTGCTCCGTCCTCATTTTGGATATGCGGAATGTCCCTATTTTGGACGCCACTGGTTTGCGCGCGTTTGAAGATATTTGCGATAAAAGCAAAAAAGACGGGATAATCATTCTCATTTCCGGCATCAAAAATCAACCCCGAGAAATATTGCAAGTCGCGGGTTTGGATGTGAAAATAGGCAGAGATCATATTTTGTCCACGATCGAACAGGCTTTGGAAAAGGCTAAGGATTTCGTGGTGACAGCGAAGACAAGAAAGCCTGTCGCCGGTTTAAGGGACAATGATTAACATGCTTACGGAGGCCGGCCATGGATATTTTTAAAATTGTTTTAAGCGTTTTCGGTTTATGCCTTTTTGAAGTCGTCTCGAGCGTTGATAACGCGGTGATCAACGCGGATATCCTTTCTACGATGAACGCCAAATGGCGTCGGTGGTTTTTGGTTTGGGGGATTTTTTTCAGTGTCTTTTTAGTCCGCGGGATTCTCCCTTGGCTGATTGTCTGGCTTTCCAATCCGCAGATAGGTCCGTTCGGCGCGTTTACGGCTGCGTTCAGTCATGATCCGCTGGTCAAGGAATCCTTAGAAAAATCTTCGCCATTGCTTCTTATGGCTGGAGGGCTTTTTTTGATATTTTTATTTTTTAACTGGTTGTTTTTAGAACATAAAAGTTTCGGCCTGCCGATGGAGCGGTTTTTTAGTAAGCAAGGGGTTTGGTTTTTCGCGGTTGTTTCCCTATTGCTTTCTGCGGTCATTTGGTTGGCGCTTAAGAAAAATCCGATGCTGGCCTTTGCCGCTTCGATCGGATCGAGCCTGTTTTTTATCACCCATGGCTTCAAACAGTACGCGACCCAGGCGGAAATGGCGGTCAAAACCGGCAGCCGGAAACTATCCGACATTAGCAAATTGATGTATTTGGAAGTGATTGACGCGACCTTTTCAATCGACGGTGTCATTGGCGCTTTTGCCTTTACCATGTCGGTGCCGATCATCCTTTTGGGAAATGGTTTAGGGGCCGTTGTCGTTCGGGAATTCACCATCAGAGGCGTTGATCAAATTAAAAAATTCCCGTTGTTAAAAAATGGGGCCATGTATTCGGTTTTTTGTTTAGGGATCCTTATGCTCTTAGAAAGTTTTGGAGTCCATGTCCCGCATTACGCGGCACCGTTGGCGACTTTTATCATCATTGGATTTTTCTTTTTCAAATCCGTTTCAAAGAAGGTTTAAGGAGCAACGCGCCATCAATTTTTTAGGGATGCCTCAACACATTTCAATAGAATTCACGATCGTCGTGACCGCGGCATTGTTTTTGCTGAGCATTTTTGCCAGCAAAATCTCTGATCGTTTTGGCATACCGGCCTTGCTTTTATTTCTGGTCGTTGGGATGTTGGCCGGGTCCGAAGGCCTTGGCGGGATCCATTTTGATGATCCATGGCTGGCAAAATTCATCGGTATTGTTGCTCTCAATTTCATTTTATTTTCGGGCGGGATCGAGACAAAATGGCAGGATATCCGGCCGGTTTTGGCGTTGGGGATCAGTCTTTCGACTCTGGGAGTCCTTGTCACCGCTTTATTTGTCGCTTTGTTCGCCTCTTATATTTTGAAATTTACGTTTTTAGAAGGTCTGCTTTTGGGAGCGATCATTTCGTCTACCGATGCGGCCTCGGTTTTAAACATTCTGCGTTCAAAGGGGATGAGCCTTAAAATCAAATTGCGATCGCTCCTTGAATTTGAAGCCGGCAGCAATGATCCGATGGCGGTCTTTTTGACCATCGGGGTCATTCGCTTAATGACGGATCAGAACTTCACTGTTCTTCAATTACTTCCCAAGTTTGTCTTGGAAATTGCGATCGCTGTGGTGATGGCGTTTTTGCTCAGTCGCGCCTTTTTGTATGTGATCAACAATTTCAATTTTGCGGATGAAGGGTTGTATCCGGTCTTGACGCTGGCATTTGTCCCTTTCATTTACGCGTTGACGGCCTTGGTTGGGGGCAACGGTTTTCTCGCCGTTTACCTGGCTGCCTTGATTTTGAGCAATGAAAAATTTTTGCATAAAAGGGCGATTATCCATTTTCATGCCGGGATCGCGTGGTTTATGCAGATCATCATGTTTTTGATTCTCGGGCTGCTGGTTTTTCCTTCGAAGATGGTGCCGGTGATCGGTCCCGGTTTTTTCATTTCGTTATTTTTGATTTTCGTTGCTCGGCCGATAAGCGTTTTTATCTCGCTATTTTTCAGCAAAGTCAAATGGAATGAAAAATTGATGTTGTCCTGGGTTGGTCTTAGAGGGGCGGTGCCGATCATATTAGCAACTTTTCCACTTTTGGCAGGGATCCCAAATTCAGAGTTGATCTTTAATATTGTTTTTTTTATTGTTTTAACGTCGGTCTTCATTCAGGGAACGTCGATTCCTTATATTTCAAAATTTTTGAAGGTGGGGTCGACCTGGAGTCGCAAGCATTTGTTCCCCATTGAGTTCGAGAACAAAGAGGGGATCGACGCGGACTTAGAAGAGATCATTGTTGCTTATGACGCTCAGGCGGTTGGCAAGAGACTCTTTGAAGTCGGCGTGCCGCTGGAATGTTTGGTGGTGCTGCTGTGCCGTGATGAAAAATTCTTTATTCCCAACGGGGCGACCGTGCTTGAGGCAGGGGATGTGCTGCAGGTTTTAGGCAAGGCTTCAGCGATCAAACAATTGGAAATGAATTTGCAAAGGGTTGAAAAGTAGCAAAGGCCTTGGCCGGGAAGGTTGTCCAGCGCCAACGGGGATGAGTGAGATCTATAAATGACGAATTTGACTCCGGAAAAAAGAGCAAGGAACCTACGGATCTCCATTTTTAAAGGTGGGTTCGGCTGCTGCATGACCGGTTTTACGCAGGAATATTTCACGCCGTTTATCCTTTTCTTGGGTGCGCAGTCTTTTCATATTGGGATTCTCAACTCGGCGGCGAATTTTTTGGCTTCAATCGTTCAGTTGAAATCCGCGGATTTCGCGCTTTTTTTGAAGTCGCGCAAGAAAATGGTGGGCTTGCTGGTTGTTGTGCAAATGATCACCATCTTGTTAATGGTCCTTT
Source organism: Candidatus Omnitrophota bacterium (assembly GCA_023247795.1). GTDB lineage: Bacteria > Omnitrophota > Gorgyraeia > Zapsychrales > JANLHA01 > JAHFFS01. The sequence continues at coordinate 35,174 of JAHFFT010000019.1, read as the reverse complement.
TTCCTTTTTTGGGCTTCAATCATTTTTGGACTTATATTGTTCTCATCATCGCTTTTACGACGGCAGGCGCCTTTTTCATCCCGGCCTGGCTGAGCATCTTGGCGGATCTGGTCGATCAGGAAAAACGGGGAGGTTATTTTGGCTGGCGCAGCCGGACCCTGGGACTGCTTACGGTCGGCATGATGGCGGTCTCGGGAATCATCCTTCATTTCTCGGATCGATGGGGAACCATCATTGGTTTTTTGATCATTTTTTCTTTGGCCTTTTTATGCCGGGGACTTTCTTTATTTTTTCTTAACAAAATGGATGAACTGCCGGTTGTTTTCAATAAGGAAGATCACTTCACGTTTTTTCAGTTTTTTCGGAATGTGAAGCGAAGCAATTTCGCGAAATTCGTGCTTTTTGTTTCATTGATGAATTTTTCGGTTAATCTGTCCGCCCCATTTTTCGCGGTCTTGATGATCAACGATTTGCACTTTGATTATTTGACGTACACGCTGATCATCATGAGCGCGCCGTTCACTTTGTATCTCGTCGTTCAACGCTGGGGCCAGCATGCCGATCGGGTGGGGAATTTGAAGATTCTGCGCATGACCGCTTTTATGATCAGTTTTGTTCCGATCCTATGGATATTGAATCGTCAGCCATTTTATCTTATGCTCGTCGAGATGTTTTCGGGATTCCTTTGGGCGGGGTTCAATTTGTGTTCAGCCAATTTCATTTATGATGCGGTGACGCCTCCGAAGCGGATGCGATGCATTTCTTATTTCAATGTGGTTAACGGCACGGCATTGGCCTTAGGAGCGCTGATTGGTGGATTTGTGATCAAATATCTTCCACCGCTATCAGGTCATAAAATTTTGATGCTGTTTTTGATTTCTTCCATCATGCGTTTAAGTGTTGCCGTGATCATGCCGCGGATGTTAAAAGAAGTGCGGCCGGTTGAGCCGGTCAAAAGTGCTGATTTGTTTTTTAGCATGATCAATTTACGTCCCATTCAAGGTGTCAACCACAGCACCGCCCGTGTTCAAGGCTGAAACAGGGGGCCACGCCCATGCGAAGATGTTATAAATGTCTTTCTGAGTACCCCGATGACGGTGTCGTCCGTTGCATTCATTGCGACACATTGCTTGTCGCTGTTGACGAAAATGAATTGGCGTATTTCAAAAGAGACGAGCCGGAAGCGGGGAATTCGCTGGTCAACCGAAATCGGCGAATCGGAGATCACGGGCACATGCTTTATATCTTGGGAGGCTTTTTTAAAAACCGCACGTTCGTATTCAGCTATTTGCTGAGCCGCAATGACATGAAATTGGGGAAATCATTTCAGCGCCTGCTCGTTCAGCCATTGAACTTTTCCGTGCTGTTTAAAATCCCTTGGGTTTTTATCAACATCTTTGATTCTTTGTTGTTTCGTTTCAGGTATGAAGACTGCTGTGAGAAGTGCAATTACAAAATAAGAAGTCGCAAAGAGCATTCCAACGAATCTTGCGAGTACAATCAGGAGTATTTCCGAATCATTTTGGAAGTGCTCAGCGGCCGCATCGGATTTACTGAAAAAGCCATTCAGGAGAAAGCGCTCGAAAAAATCGCTGCTGGACGAAGAAGCGCTTATTATGATTTGCGTTTTCGCAAAGTGCTTTTTGAACGAGTGCTGGATGCCGTTTGTGTGGTGATATCGGTAGGGATCATTTTTGGGTTGATCGTGTATTTGCTTTTTCCAATTGTTAAGATTTTGTTTATGCGCGCGGAAGGGATGATTTCTTGAAGGCGACAGCCCCGGAGACCCGGGGCCGTCATATTCACAGCTTACTTGATCAGCGTAATTGACATGGCTTCATTGACTCCATTGCTAACTGAGTACCTTATTTTCGCCTTATCTCCCGCTTTCAGGCTGCCGAGTGTTGTCTTTTGGGAGTTGGAATCATAGATGGAAGTTGATGATAAGGTGAATTTGATGGTATTCCCGTTATTTTTTTTAAAGGACAGTTCGGCGCTGGATTTCATAACGGGGTTAGCTGGCTTAATCGAATCGATTGTCCCCTGGGCCATCATCATCGTAGCCGCGGGTTGCGCTGAAGTGATTTTTTGTCCAAAACACAGGCTGAACATGACCATTAAACTCAATACCGCGATTGTTGCTTTTTTCATGAATTTTCCTTTCTAAATTTTTGGAAATGATTGATTTATTTTTTGGAATCCTTTTCTGTCAGGCCCCTCCTTTTTGAAAATGTTAAGTCTTGTATGCTTGAAAACATTATAGATGGAGTGATATAAATTTAGCGTTAAAATTAAGTTAAAAATTTTTTTATGTTGGAGGGGGCGTCGGGGACGATCATGTGGCACGACAAATGAAAAATGGTTGATCTTTTCAGATTCTGGGGATTGAGTATTGATTGTCTTTCTGCTAAACTAAAAAAAATATAGTCTGAAGGTCATGAAAAAATTGATTATTCTTTCCATCTTGCTTTTGTTCGTTGCTGGATGTGCTGGCAAGCGGCCCCAACTGAAAACGTCGGCGGTGGGCCCATTGGAACCCTCAGCCGGTAACGTCGCATTTTCACAGTTTAATGGCAGCGCAGCCGTATCGTCGGACGCAACGTCGCAAACTGAGATCTCAGTGGCAGAAGTTGTTCCGATGGGTCGTGTTTTTTTGAAAACCCAATTCGAGGGAGTTCTTAAGACCAGTTTTGTAAGGCTTGTTTTGATCAATAAAAAAAATCAAGACAAAGAGTACAACTTTACTTTGGGAGATAATTCCAATCAACAGCCTTTCCCTTGGCGTACGCAAACCGTGAATTCCGGCTATTCTTTGATCGAGCTTCCAGAAGGTGATTATCGGATCAAGTCAATTGTGATTCCGGTGGGATCGACGACGGCGCGGGAAGACATGGATGTCTCGTTTGTGGTGAAAGCCGATAAATTATTGTATTTAGGGACTTTGAAGGCCTTTGGGGATAAAGAAAAGTTGAAGTTGGGCGGGGTGCCGGTGATCAAACCTGGCTTTGAATATTCGCTGGAGATTTTAGACGAGCATGAGGAAGCGTTGCGGATTTTGCAGGAAGAGTATCCGGATTTAAGCAGACAAATCCAGGTGCTTTTGATGCAACCGAAGGTATCTTCTAACCTCGCAGGTTAGAAAAAGGGGAAAAGGGTGAAGAGATTTTGTTTTCTATTTTTATTTTTGTTGACGACCGCGCCGGCCTTTGTCGCGCCGGTCATTGCCGCCAGCACCGAACTTGAACTGGTGTCCGAGGTGACGTCGATCAAGCCGGGCCAGCCGTTTTGGGTCGGTCTACGCATGAAGATGGACGACGGTTGGCATGTGTATTGGCGTAATCCCGGTGATGCCGGCATTCCTACCACGATTGAGTGGACTTTGCCGGAAGGCCTCGCGGCCGGTCCGATCCAATGGCCATATCCCAATCGACTGGTGATTGATCCGCTGGTCAATTACGTCTACGATGGAGAAGTTTACCTTTTGTCACAAATAACCCCGCCGGAAAATGGTCTTGTCGGCCCGGCAAGATTACAGGGGCACGTGGAGTTTTTGGCCTGCAAGGAGATTTGTGTTCCCGGTGAGGCGGATGTGAATTTGACCTTGCCTTTGAGCAGTCAGGATCCACAAATCAATCCTCTTTGGCAGTCTGGTTTTCAGGAAACTCGTCGGAAGCTCGGCCGAAATCCTTTAGGGTGGGATGTTCAGGTTTTTGAAGACCAGAAATTTTATTTTTTTGAAGTGCGTTCAGAAGAACTCAATGACAAATCTTTAGACGAGCTGCAATTTTTTCCTTACCACAAAGATGTGATAGATCATCTCGCTAACCAGGTGGTTCAAAAGGAAAGTGATATGCAGTATTCTTTGGCTGTCGAGAAATCGGCAATTGTCCACGATCCGCAGGAGCGTTTGCAGGGGATTTTAAAAATTACCGAGGGATGGAAAGGAATTTTAAATCCTTGGGCATTGGAGGTTGATCTTCCGGTACAGCAATGGGTTCAGCGGGCGGATTTGCGGCAAGCGCTACCATTGCCGTCAGCTGAAGGGTCAACCGCGAAGACAGCGACAGCGAAAACTGTAAATCAGATGGGCATCTTATTTGCCTGCATTTTCGCCTTTTTGGGCGGGCTGCTTTTGAATTTGATGCCGTGCGTTTTACCGGTTTTGTCAATCAAAGTTTTGCATCTGGTTAAGCAGGCGCATGAAAAAAATCAGCAGACCCTGCGGCACGGCGTGGTTTTTACTTTGGGGGTCTTGACCTGCTTTTGGCTGTTGGCCGGCGGTATTTTGATTCTGAAAAGTTTGGGACAGCAGATTGGCTGGGGATTCCAATTTCAGTCGTCCGAGTTTTTGGTCGGCTTGTCGATTTTATTTTTTATTTTGAGTTTGGATCTCTTCGGGATTTTTGAGATTGGTACAGCGTTGACTCGGCTGGGGGGTGTCTCAAAAGCAGGTTCCGGATTAAGGCATTCCTTTTTAAGCGGAATGTTGACGACGATTGCTGCCACACCCTGCACCGCTCCTTTCATGGGCACGGCCCTCGGTGTGGCCTTGGGGCAGCCGGGCACGACGACGTTTCTTATTTTTACCGGACTGGGGCTGGGCATGGCTTTTCCAATCTTGATTTTGTCACGGTTTCCGCGGCTGCTGCGATTCATTCCCAAACCCGGGCAATGGATGATACGGCTCAAGCAGTTTTTAGGATTTTTGCTCTTAGCGACGGTGCTGTGGTTAGGTTGGGTCCTCGGATTGCAGAAAGGATTGGCAGCGGTCATGCTTTTGTTGATGGGGTTGTTGGTCATAGGCGTTGGACTTTGGGTCTGGGGAAGTTGGGGACAGCAAATTAAGGAGGCTCGCGGCCGGACCGTTGTTGGTTGCGTTGCCGTGTTTTTTATTTTGAGTGGATTGGCTTTGTGCTTAATGGGGATCACTCAGGATTCTCTTGGGATAAGAAAATATGACCAGATCAAGGGGCTGGTTTGGCAGCCCTATTCACCGGAATTGATTCAAGACCTTCGTCGACAGCATAAGCTTGTTTTTGTTGATTTTACGGCAGCCTGGTGTCTGAGTTGTCAGGTGAATGAGCGTTTGGTGCTTAATGATGCAAACGTGGTTGCGAAGTTCAAAGAGCTTGACGTGGCCACGGTCAAAGCGGACTGGACGTCGCGTGATCCTTTGATGACCGAAGCACTCGCGGGATTGGGAAAGAACAGCATTCCGGTTTATCTGATTTACCCGCGGGATGAAAAGGCCGGTCCGATCATTTTGCCGGAGGTGTTGACCAAGGGGATGGTGCTTGAGGCTTTGGAAAGGGTGAAGGGTGGAAGTGAAAAGTGAATATGTAAAAGTCAGTAGCCAATACGGAGAATTATGTTACAATAGCCATCGAAATTTTGTGAGGCATTTTTAGAAATGATGGGTTTGTGAGTCGAGCTCGTTGACTCAGACAAGATAAACAAGCAACATGAACAGGGAGGAAAATGTGAAAAATGGCATTTGGATCGTAATGATACTGTCGGCTTTTCTGGCTGGTTGCGCGACATCCCAAGACCGCACGCAACTGACGAGCCTTCAGATGCGCATCAATGAAATGGAAAAGGACCAGCGGCAAAAAGAGCAGGTCATCCAGGAGTTGAGTTATCAAGTGAAGGATTTATCGCAGGATCTTGAACGGATCAAAGGCAAGGCCAATCAAGCAAGGTCAGAAAAGTTAGCTGCTGCTAAGGTAGGCACTACGAAAGTTGATAAAGACATCATTCGTGTTTCCGTTTCGGCGGAGCAGGCGCAAACCGCTTTGAAGAATGCCGGTTACTATAAAGGTACTGTCGATGGAAAAATAGGTGATCAAACTAAAATCGCGATAAGTCAATTCCAAAAAGACCATAATCTCAAGGCGGATGGAATCCTTGGTCAAGGGACATGGACGGAGCTGAGCACTTATCTTGATCAATGAGGTCTGATCAGGTCATCGGTGTTTTGGGCTGCGGGTGGCTAGGGCTGCCGTTGGCCCAAATGCTTGTCAGTGAAGGCTATGTTGTTAAGGGTTCTACCACGAATGAAAAAAAGCTAGAGGAGTTAGAAGGTAAGGGTGTTGTTCCTTTTTTGGTCCGTTGTGATCCGGATGTCCAAGGCCGGAACACGGCGGATTTTTTTTGTGCGGATGTTTTGGTCTTGACGCTGCCATTCAAACGCTCCTTTAACGACCCTTCCCAATATCAAAAGCAGATCGATTCGGTCATTGCTTGGGTCATGAAAGCTGGGCGGATCAAATTTGTGATTTTTACAAGCTCGACGAGTGTTTACCCTTCGCATATGGAAGATGCCCGGGAAGACGCCGTTTTTTTGCCTGATTCTCCTCGAGCAAAGGTTTTATGGCAGATTGAGCAAGATCTGTTGAATCATCCGGGATTTGCATCCACCATCGTGCGCTTGGCCGGATTATTCGGCCCTGACCGCGAGATCGGTCAGTTTTTGGCGCAGAAAAAGGATTTGCAAAATCCAAATCATCCGGTGAACCTGATCCATCAGGATGATGCTTCGCGGGTTTTGTTTTCGGTGATTGAGTGCAATATCTGTGGTGAAATCATCAACGCGTGCGGCGATGAGCACCCGACGCGCAAAGAACTCTACACAAAAGCGGCGTTAGTAAAAGGATTGCCCCCGCCGGAGTTCTCGGACGTGAATGAAGGAAAAGGAAAGATTGTGAATAACGCGAAGTTAAAGCGCTTGCTGCCTGGGTGGTCTTTTTCGCGAAGATTGCTTGACGCCTGATTTTAGGGACAGGATATGAGGGGTTGATGGTGCCGATTCTTTAGTGGCTGTTTCCAAGATGGATATCAGGATTTGGGCCTCCGGCCAATACGGGAGCGGGTGTTGCTTGCGCTTTAAGAACCAAACTCCATTCTTGGGTATCGAGATTCAGTTCTAAGAGGCGAGAGTACTGGTATTTTTCAATGATCTGACGCGCGAATTCCGCGAACGATGAGGCGGTCCACGTGTTCAATTTTTCGTTATCAAACCAAAGGAATTGGTTCTCATGTTCAATGACGCTGATCGCGTGGCCGGTCTTGTCGTCATCACGCAGGAGAGCTAAAAATCGCGCTTTGTAGCCTAGAACACGGGCCACCGCGATATTCAAAAGGGTGAAATCTTCACAGTCTCCTTGACGGTTTTTTAACGTTTCGAGCGGTTGCGCCCAATGATCTCCATTTTGATCGGCGGCGTACTTAAGATGCGTTTGTAGCCAGTGGGAGTAATCTTCAAATGATCTGAGGTTGTAGAGATTGATCAGATCAAAGATCCTTTTGTCTTCTTCAACAGGGCGGGAGACCAGAACACCTCCCTGGTCCAGGTGTTCCTGACGGACGTGATAGCCGTTAAAAAGAGGTGGGATCTCATTGGCCAGAGCGCTATGATTCCCGATTATCACGGCAAAAAGTAAGATTGTTAACTGGGCAAGCCCTTTCCGGGCGTTCCCTAAACGGATTTTTCTCAGCATTTATTATTGCTTTCTTTAAATATTTATACTAAAGTAAGGCGATTTAAAAGTTTGCATTTTAGCAGGGAGCCTCAAATTAAGCAAGAATATTTTCAAGGTCCATTCAGCGTAGAAAATTGAGCGAAAAATGCCCAATGAGACCCATCCAAGGATGATTGCTAGGATAAAGCTTCTTTTATTCGCTTATTGCGCGGGCTTGGTCTGCTATTTGACTTTAACCGCCTGGCGGATGAACGTTGATTTCTATGACGCCTTTTATATCCTCTACAACGCCAAGAGTTTGGCCATTGGCGCGATAGACCCCTTTCGTTTTACGACAAAAGTTTCGCTGCTACCACTGTTGTTGTCCCCAATTTATCATTTAGAAAAAATATTGCATTATCCGCGGCTGCTGATGTTTGTTGGCAAGACCGCCATTATCAGTTGTTTACCTTTACTCCTTTTTATGAGTTATAAGATCTTGTCTTTATACAACACAAAGATGATCGCCCTCCTGGGAGTTTTTTTTCTAGCGACCAACCATTTGCTTATTTTTTTAGCGCCGTTTATTAAAGAAGATATCCCCGCAGCTTTAACGATGACGACCGCCATTTATTATTATTTGACAGCGACGAGGGACAAGTGTTGGAACCGTTATTTGCTCTCTGCGGTGTTTATTGCCATAACGATTATTCTGCGGGTCCATATCGCCCTTATTTTTCCACCAATCATTGCGAGTTATGAAATTCTCAGCGGGCAGGTCCGCCTGCGTTGGGTCAACCGTTTTCCACAATTGGCGGGCGGGCATATCCTGAAAAAAATTGTGGTATTTTTTATTCTTCCCGTTGTGTTGAGTGTGCTCTATTTTTCTACAATGGAAGCTTTTATTCAGAAAATTCCGTTTCTTTTGGGAATGGAATCCTTTTTTGTCAAGTTGTTGACGGTCTATAAGCAACTGGCGACAGACGATGATTCATCACTTTCCATGGCCTTTGGTTTCTTGTTGAATGCTTTTACCTGGCCGCTGATCCTAACGGCCTTCATCGGTTTTTTTTCAAGTTTGAAGAAAGACCAGAATTGTAATGTCATTTTTCACATCTGGTTCATTATTTTTGTTCTTGTGATGGCGATTGTGATCCCCCATTTAGAAGCGCGATATTTTTTCCCGGCCTTTGTTCCAGTCTGCTTCTTTGCGGCCAAGGGTGTTGAATGGTGCGTCAACCAGGCGCACACCCTTGTTTCAAAACGATTTTTCGTTTCCAGAATTCTTGTAGCAGCCCTTGTCGGTCTGCTCGTTGTTATTTGTCCTTTGCAACAACTTGTCAGAGCCCATTTAAGGTTTCAGGATCCCATCTATCAAAGTCATTTTATACAAGATTTAGCAGGGTTTGTTCAACAGAAGGCCAGGGGTAAGCAGATTTATTGGGTGGGAGCTATGTTTCCTTTGCACCCTAAAGATTATATTTTTCATAAAGGTGATATGGTAACCTACATCCATCATGTTCACGAACATACGCTTTTTTATTACATGGATCAAAAGCTGAAATTATTGCATCGGACCGCTTTCATTATTCCTGGGGCCGGAGAGTCGGGTGTTTTTGTCCCGGATCTGGCTTCACTCATTGAGGATGGTGAAATATTGATCGTGAATCCTGCTTCCAAGGATTATGTTACTAAGGATATGCCAAAGACGCTTGACCCACTTGTTGTTGAATCCGTTCAGAAAGGGGAATTAGAGATTCTTGACGCGACCGCGGAGCATGTTCGATTGAAAGCAGATCATCCTTTCATGTTGATCGAACTGCAGGCCATGGGTGATGGCTTTGTTATTAAAGGAACGTCGTCGGTAAATGGCGCTTTTCAGCTGACTCTTTATCAGGATGATCGTGAAAATGTAACTTGGCTTGACGTTATTGAGGTCGTTGACGGCCGTATTTCGCGAGAACGGCCGGGGAAGCCGATGCCAAAGTTTAATAAAGGATTCGTTTTGTCTTATAAGTTGGAACGATTATTTTTTCATCCCTGATGACTTGAATTGTTTTCATTCGTGGATTACAAGCCAAAAATCAAACCGATCCTCACGGTAACTTTGAATCCTGCTGTAGATAAAATTGTGCAGATGAATGGGTGTGCCTTGGGCAAAGAGCATCGGGTTGTCTCATGCCAGGTCGCTGCCGGCGGAAAGGGCATCAATGTTTCTCGCGGCTTGCGGAATTTTGGAATACCGACTTTAGCCGCCGGTTTCGTCGGCGGCGCTGCCGGTAAACTCATTACAGAGTCTTTGGCTGCCGAGGGGATCGGCCAGCAGTTTGTGCCGGTCCGCGGCGAGAGCCGAACGAATTTAACTGTGATTGATCAGAAAACACGAGCGCATACTCGTTTTTTGGAAGATGGCCCCAACGTTACGGCTGAGGAATTGAAAGTTTTTAAAACTCTCCTGGTTCGATTACTCAAAAAGTGTGAATGGGTGGTTTTTTCCGGGCGCGGCATTGCTAGCACTGGCAAAGATTTTTATCGTCAATTGCTGCAAATGGCTAACCAGTGTCATTGTAAGTCAGTTTTGGATACCAGCAGCGAGGATTTGCGGTGTGGGCTCAAGGCCAAGCCGTTTTTGATCAAGCCAAATCAGGAAGAGGCGGAATTCATTTTTGAGAAAAAGCTCAATTCACCGGCGAAAATTGCGGAAGCCTTGCGTTTTTTTCATCGGCAGGGAGCGCGGATCACGATCATTTCGTTGGGGGCAGAGGGGGCCGTTGCCTTTGACGGGCAGGCGTTGGTTAAGGCAACACCGCCGCGGATTAGGCCGCTCAACACCGTCGGTTGCGGGGACGCCATGGTGGCCGGATTTTTGTTCGCTTGGCTAAAGAAATATGATTTTGTGACAGCGCTGCGTTTTGCCGTCGCCGCCGGGACCGCGAACGCCTTTAGCAGGGTGCCCTGCGGCGCGACCTTGGTGAGAACGCAAGCGATTTTTAAAAGGGTTAAAATCCAAGCTGAACCAAGCCGAGCAGTTGTTAGAGAAATTGAAGAATGAAGCAGGGGACGATGAGTGATCATTTTGTTCTGCATTCCTATCGACGCTGTCCATTCGCGATGCGGGTGAGGATCGTGCTGGAATTAAAAAAGGTGGATTATTCCGTCATCGAGGAACGGTTGGGCGACTGGACGGAATTTCTTGTTCAGAACGTTGCCAATCCCCAGGTGCCGATTTTGGTGCACAATGGCCGGATCATAGCTGAATCCAACGATATCAATCTGTATTTGGAAAAATTGTTCCCTGAACCAGCATTGTTCCCCAAAGACCAGGAGGGGCAAGAGCGGGTGCGTCTTTGGTGGGACTGGTGTGAGCATCTCTTAAAGCCCTCGATTGATCAGTTCAAATATTGCGACGACAAACATTTTTCGCAAGAGGGACGAACAAAGGTTTTACGGTTGCTGGGACGGCTGAATGGGGAATTGGAAACTACTGGGTATTTGTGCGGTACGGGCTTAACCTTGGCGGATATTGCGGTGATCCCCTTTGTCCGTCAGATCAGTCGGGTGAAAGATCATCCGATTGATGTCCATGATTTTCCTTGGGTGAAGATTTGGTTGAGTCAGGTTCTTGATGAGGATTTTTTCAAAGATCAGGTGATGAAAAAGTATCCTTTTGCTAAGTCGAAGACATCGAAAACATATGCCAACAATTGATCTCGAATCCATTTCATCGGAAGAAGCCCTGCTCAAATGCCGAATCCGCGATCTGCCCTTGAAGATCGATGGGACCTGGCTGGCCGATTGTGTGACCCAGCTTTATCAGGAACTGCGAGAGAAAGGGATTTTGTTTCAGCCGGAATGTTATCTGGCCGACGAATGGTTGACCCCGGAACATGAGCCGGTGATCGGTATCCCCTTTTATCTCGCCCATCCGGTCTTGCTGCGTTTGGAAAAGAAGATGATGCTCGAGGCGGAAGGTGAGACCAAAGACTGGTGCATGAAGCTTTTGCGGCACGAGGCCGGGCACGCGCTCTGCTACGCTTACCGGTTGAACCGCAAGAAGAAATGGAAGTTGATTTTTGGGTCTTCATCGCAGGAATACGGGGAGACTTATCGCTTCCGTCCCTACAGCAAGAGTTATGTCCGTCATCTCGACGGATTTTATGCCCAATATCATCCGGATGAAGATTTTGTTGAGTCTTTCGCGGTATGGCTGACGCCGGGGCTGGACTGGGAGAAGAAATATCAAGGCTGGAAGGCCTTAAAAAAATTGCGGTATGTTAATGAGCTGATGGCAGCACTTCAGGGCCGGACGCCATTGGTCCCGAAAGGGAAAAAATTTTGGAATTTGGCGAGTTTGCGGATCAGCCTTAAGGAATTTTATAAAAGGAAACTCCAACTGCGGGCCGAAGATTTTCCAGAGTTTCACGACGGCAATCTAAAAAAAATATTTCAGGAAGATGCTTCAGCCAAGGGGGCATGCTCGGCTAGCAAGCTCATCGAGACTTATGGAAAAATCATCCTTCAGGATGTCTCGTTGTGGACCGGCGAAAAAAAATATGTCATTCATGGATTGCTCAAAGATATCAGCAAACGCTGCCAGGCATTGAAACTTTTTATCCGTCAGGATGAAACGCCGGCGGTCACCCAATTGGCCGTTTATATGACGACATTGATCATGAACTATCGCTACACTGGCTGGTATCGGGGTAAAATCGCTCGGAGGAAGGAATTATGAAAAAGCGTCTAAAGGTCCTTTTGATTTTCAATACACCGTATCTTACACCGCTCGGTTATGATTTCAAAGAAGAATTTTCCGATGAGGACAACATGTACACCGAGAACGATGTCCATAAGGCGCTTTTGGCCAATGGCTACGAGGTGCGGTTGTTGGGGCTTTTCAACGACATTGTTCCGCTGTTAGATGAATGTCGCGAATTTCAGCCGGATGTGATTTTCAATATGGTGGAGATCTTTGACAATAAAACGCATTTGGATAAAAATATTGGTGCCCTCTTGGAGTTGATCGGCATTCCCTACACCGGGACCCACGCCGACGGGCTGTTCATCTGCAACAACAAGGCCTTGAGCAAAAAAATTCTCCGCTTTCATCGGATCCGGGTCGCGCGTTTTCACGCCTTTTACCGCGGACATAAAGTCTGGCGACCACAGACCATCAAACTGCCGGCGATCATCAAGCCCCTGGCCGAGGAGGCCTCACGTGGCATTTCTCAGGCCTCGATTGTTGATAGCGATGAGGCTTTCAAAGATCGAATCAAATTCATCCACGAAAACATGAAGTTGGACGCGATTGCCGAGGAATATATCGTGGGCCGTGAACTTTACGTCACGGTGATGGGTGACAAGCGTTTGACGGTCTTACCGCCGCGGGAGATCAAATTTGGCCAACTTCCCGAGGATGAACCGCGCATCGCGACTTACAAAGCCAAGTGGGACGAGGATTATCGCGAACGTTGGGGGATCAAAAGCACTTTTGCTGGTAAGCTTCCCGACGGGGCTTTGGCCAACATTGAGGATGTCTGCAAACGCGCTTACCGGGCGCTCAATATGCACAGTTACATCCGTTTCGATATCCGATTGACCCCGCAGGGACATGTTTCGATCATTGAACCGAACGCCAATCCGTGCCTGGCCAGGATCGATGAGATGGCACAGTCAGCGGAAAAGCAGGGAATCGCTTATCCGCAGTTGATCCGCAAAATTGTGATGATGGCCTTGGCGCGAAAATTTTAAAACCCGCTTGTCTTCAAAGTCAATTCTGATAAGATGAATGAGTCAGATTTCACTTGCGATTGTTGTGATTTAATTTTTATCCCAAAAAGGTGAGCCGCTATGATTGACATCGATCAATTGCCTTATCTTTTGGAATTGCTTGACGATGATTCGCCCGAAGTCCGGCAGTTGATCGCCCAGGAACTGACCGCACTCGGTCCCCGCCTCAAAGAAGAAGTCGCTAAAGTCCCTTTCGTCAAGTGGCAATCCAAACTTGATCTCTTGAACAAAATTTGGCAGAACCAGCAGCGCTGTTTTTTGCGTAAAAACTGGAAGCAGGTCTTCGTCATTGAGAATGACACGCAGCGCCTAGAAAAGGCCATGAGTTTACTGGCGGATTTTCAAACCGGGTTGACGGGCGGGCCAACGCTTTCCTTTTTACTCGATCAACTTGCCCAGGATTTTTTACGGGTCCATCAACATCCCAACGTTTTGAAGTTGGCACGGTTCCTTTTTCATGAAAAGAAATTGCGCGGATCAACGAAAGAATATTATCATCCACAGAACAGCAGTTTGATCGACGTGATTTTACGAAAGGAAGGCCTGCCGATCAGTTTGGCCTGTGTTTACATGCTGGTGGGGATTCGTCTGGGGATCGTTATCGAAGGGTGCAATTTCCCCGGGCATTTTTTGGCCAGGATTTCACAGGGTGAAAGTGTTTTACTGGTGGATTGCTTCAATCAGGGGCAGTTGATCAGGGAGGAAGATTTGATGAAGGCCAATGTGAACATGAATCCCAATCATCTGCGCGAAATTTTGCGTGAAACAGCGCCGGTTAACGCCGTGATCAAACGGGTCTTGGCCAATCTTATCCGCGCTTATCACTGGCAGCAGCAAAGCAGTAATCAGGAATTGATGATCGATTTGTTTAAGGACATGGATGATCTGGAAAGTTTAGCAACGCTGACGGTGGCTGACATCGAAAGGAATGAATACAAAGCGCGTTTTCTGCCCGGGCAAATGGTACGGCATAAACGTTACGGTTATCGCGGTATTGTCGTCGATCATGATCAGACGTGTCAGGCCAGTGACACCTGGTATTTCAGCAATCAAACTCAGCCGCAGCGCAATCAGCCCTGGTATCATGTCCTCGTGCACGACAGTGATCAGGTGACCTACGCGGCGCAAAGCAGCCTGGAAGGTTTTGAAACCGAAGAAAAATTTGAGCATCCGTTATTGGAAAAGTTTTTTATTCAGACCCTCGACAGACGCTACATCCGCAATAACAATCCCTGGCCGAAATAAAGTTTTAAAAATATTTATGGAAAAAATTTAAGAAAAGAGAAATTTTTTATTGACATCCACACGCATGAGTGGTAATTTAATTTCTATGGAAAAAGTCAAACTTACCACCAAACAAAAAGACGTTTTGAAATTCATTTATCAACGCATCCGCACCTCGAAACTGCCGCCCACCATCCGGGAGATCGCCGCGAATTTTGGGTTTTCATCGACGGGGACGGTGCGCGACCATCTGAAGGCGCTGGTCAATAAGGGCTATGTCAAAATCACCTCCAACAAATCGCGGGCCATTGAACTCATTAGTGAAGCCTTGTTTTCTTTTCCGATTTTGGGCCGGGTGCAGGCAGGCCTCCCCAGTCTGGCGGTGGAAGAGATCGAAGGGTATCTTGATTTGGACAGCCTGGTCTTCTCTGATAATGACACCTTTGCCTTGCGGGTCAAGGGCGATAGCATGATCAATGCTGGGATCATGCCGGATGATTTGGTTTTGGTGCGTCGGCAGGCCATGGCGCAGACTGGCGAAACCGTTGTTGCTCTCATCGAAGATGAGGCCACGGTCAAACATTTGCGCAAGCGCAACCAAAAATATTTTCTCGAACCGGCCAACCCGAAATACGAACCCATCCCAATGACCGATGGCATTTCGATCATTGGCAAAGTGATCAGTGTCGTCCGCCGGTTTCAATAAATCGGTAACCTAAGTCTTCGTGTGATAACGTCTAAGCCCCGAGCCCATCTTCTCCTTGTCGTTTTCATTTTAGGTGTTTTTGCCTTCCTTACTTACGGCCGTATCCTCAACGCTCCTTTTGTGTACGACGATCATGAATTGCTGCTGGACCATCCTTTTCTGCACGACATTGGCGCGTTAATCAAAAATTGGCAGGCGGATAAGATCAAATTTGTGACCATTTTGACTTTTGCCGTGAATTATCATTTCAGCAAACTCAACCCGTTTGGATATCATCTGGTCAATGTCCTGATTCACGTAGTCAATGGGTTGTTTCTTTTTTTGATCGTCGGGCGGCTGTTGCGGACGCCGAAAGCAGAGGGGTTGATCGAGCCTGCTCAAAGGACTGGGGTTGCTTTAGCAACAACGCTCATTTTTATTGTTCATCCCTTACAAACGCAGGCGGTCACCTACATTTGGCAGCGCGGCGAAATTTTGTCTGCCTGGTTTTATTTTTTGGCCTATTTTCTTTATCTCGTCGGGCGGCTAGAGAGGGAAAAGATTTATTATTTTTTTACTGGTTTTATTTTCTGCATCGGTTTTTTCGCGAAGGGAACGATTGCCTCTCTACCGATCCTCATGGCCGCGACCGAAATTTTATTTTTTGATCATACCGGCAAGCGGTTTTTGCAGCAATGGAGCAAGCGGACTTGGCTAACTAGCTTTTTTGTTTCTTTGACTACGATGATTTTTATTCTAGGACTTAAGATGAGCGCCGGCCCCGACTTTTCGATTTCCTATTTCTGGACGGAGATTCTGGCTATCGTGAATTATATCAGTTTGTGTCTGTTGCCCGTCCAGCAGAACCTTGATTATGATTTTCCTTTGACGGTTTCTCTTATTCATTGGCCAACGTTGTGTGCATTGATCGTTCATGTGGTGATCATTGCTTTTGCCGTTCTGGCGATGAGAAAGAACCGTCTCCTTGCTTTTGGAATTTTTTGGTTTTACATCGGGCTGATCCCTTCGTCGAGTTTTGTCTTAAGAGAGCCGATGTGGGAGCACCGGGTTTATTTTTCTTTGGCTGGGTTTGCGCTTTTTTTAACGGTTTTTTTGTGGCAAGTGATTTTTTCAACGAAAATCCGTTGCGCGGCATTGGGGTTGATCATCCTTATTCTTTCGGGGATGACGATCAGCCGAAACAATTTATGGCGCGATCCGGTTTTGCTTTTAGAAGACACCGTGAAGAAATCACCCAATAAAGTGCGACCTGTTTCTTATCTGGGAACGTTGTATTACACCAAGGGCCGCTGGCAGGATGCGGCCGGGATGTTTGAACGGGCAATCAAACTAGATCCGACCTACGTCGAGGCTTATAACAATTTGGGGCTGATATATTTCAACAGTGGTCGTTTGACCAAGGCGCAAGGATATTTTGAGAAGGCGATTGGCGTCCGGCCCAAGTTCATTCCTGGATATATCAATTTGGGTTATTTTTTTATCAGCCAGAAAAATTTTGGTCAGGCGGAAAAAATATTTTTGGACAGTCTGAATGTGCAAAAGACTGCTACGGCTTATATCGGATTGGCGAATCTTGAGATGGCGAGGCAGCAATGGGGGCCGGCACAGCAGTATCTTGATACAGCGCTCTCCATTGATCCCGACAATGGCAAGGCTTATTTCGCCCTTGGGCAGTTGTATCAACAACTTAACCAACCGGAAAAAGCCCAAGTGTATTTTGAAAAAAGTCATGGTTTAATTCATTGATTCTTTGGATTTGTTTTTTATAATAAGAAAAGATTTTCACCCCGTAGGTCCACCCCGTAGGTGGACCTACGGGGTGCACTCTGGGGTTGCCAAGCAAAGGAGGGCAAAGATGAAGATTGGACGGTTGGATGTTAAGATGTTTAAGATCAAAAATCGTCGAGGTTTTGCAGCGGTTTGCAAAGATTGTTTGACCGAAGGCCAAAGTAGAGAAGAGGCCTTTGCCCGGATGGTCAAAGCCATCACCCGCCTTGAGAAGAAAATAAGAAAGAAGTAAATTTTGAAATGAAAGATGTCAAAAGATGCGCGTGGCCAGGCGACGACGCGCTCTATATCAAGTATCACGATGAAGAGTGGGGCGTTCCGGTCCATGACGATGCTAAACTTTTTGAGTTTTTGATTCTGGAAGGCGCGCAAGCCGGATTGAGTTGGATCACGATTTTAAGAAAACGGGAAAATTACCGTCAGGCCTTTGACCAATTTGACGTCAAGAGAATCGCGCGCTACGATCAGAAAAAAATCAACGCTTTATTGAAGAACGAAGGGATCGTGCGCAATCGTCTTAAAATTCATTCCACGATCCAGAATGCCAAGGCCTTTTTGGAAGTGCAAAAGGAATTTGGCAGTTTTGACCGCTATATCTGGCAGTTTGTCGATGGAAAACCAAAGATCAATCGATTGAAATCGTTGAAAGATCTGCCCGCCCGGACTGAAGTGTCCGATCAGATCAGCAAAGATTTGAAAACACGTGGATTCAATTTTGTCGGTTCAACCATTTGCTATGCCTTCATGCAGGCCGTCGGTATGGTCAATGATCATAGGATCGATTGCTTTCGCTATCAAATGAACCCCCGGGGTTGAACCCCGGGAGTTAAACCCCGGGGGTTGTGGTATAATGTCGGCCATGTCAAAGATCGATTACAAAAAAGAACTCAACTCCGCTCAATTCGACGCGGCCACCGCGACCAAGGGTCCGTTTCTGGTGATTGCCGGGGCAGGCAGCGGCAAGACCCGGGTCTTGGTTTATCGCACCGCTTATCTCGTTGAGCAAGGGATTTTGCCGGAACAGATTCTTTTATTGACGTTTACCCGTCGGGCGGCCCGGCAGATGTTGGAACGGGCGAGCTTGGCTTTGGATGACCGCTGTCAGAATGTTTCCGGCGGGACGTTTCATTCTTTCGCCAATACGATCCTGCGCCGTTATGCCGAGCATCTCGGTATGCCCAAAAGTTTCACCATTCTCGATCAGGACGACAGTGAAAGTGCTCTCAATTCACTAAAAACGCACCTGGGATTTCAGAAATTGGATAAACGTTTTCCCAAAAAACAGGCGCTCATGTCGATCATCTCGGCCAGCGTCAATAAATGTCTCGACGTGGACGCGGTGATTTATGATGAATACCCGCATTTTTTGCAGTGGCTGGAGCATGTCCGTCAGCTCAAACGCGAATATCAAAAATATAAAAAGGCCTTGGGGCTTTTGGATTATGATGATTTATTGGTTTTTTTAAACACGCTTTTACAGCAGCATGAGAACGTGCGCCGGCAACTGTCTCAGCAATATCAATACATCATGGTCGATGAGTATCAGGACACCAATCGGATTCAGGCCGAGATCGTTCGGCAATTGGCCAGTGAACATGATAATGTCATGGTGGTCGGAGATGACGCGCAGAGCATTTATTCTTTCCGAGGGGCGAATTTTCGTAATATCATGGATTTTCCAAAGCATTTTTCTGGGACCCGGACAATCAAGCTCGAGGAGAATTACCGTTCGTCACAGCCGATTCTGGATTTGACCAACGAGGTGATCAATAACGCCAGCGAGCGGTTTGCCAAGGAATTGTTTACCAACAAGACCGGCGATGTCAAACCGGTTTACGTTGATGTGGCGCACGAGAATTCACAGTCCCGGTATATCGTCAACAAGATCCGCGCGCTCACCGCGCGGGGTGTTAAGTTGCATGAGATCGCGGTCTTGTTCCGTTCGGGCTGGCATTCGAATGATCTCGAGGTCGAGCTGAGCAGTCAGGGAATGCCTTTCTTAAAATTCGGCGGGCAGAAATTTGTTGAGGCAGCGCACATCAAAGATGTGATGAGTTTTTTGCGTGTGGCGTATAATCCAGTCCATGAAATCGCTTGGCAGCGGATTTTAACCATGCTGCCCGGTGTGGGGGCCAAGACCGCCGAAGGGATTATTCAGCGGGCGGGTCAGAATTTTTCGATCGACGAGAAAACAGCCAAAAAAGTTCCGGTGCTGATGAAGCTGATGGGATTGTTTCAGGAAACGGATGCCAAAGGGGAAGCGCCACTTGAGATTTTAAAACGGTTTTTGGATTTTTATTATCCCCTTTTGATGGATCAGTACGACGACTATGATAAGCGGTTGAATGATTTGCAGTCCTTGGAACGGATCGCGCTGCGTTATGATTCTCTGGAGAGTTTCTTGGCGGACATGGCTTTAGAGCCGCCGGAGAAGAGTATGGTTGACGCGGAGTCGAGGGCCCGCAATGATTCACATCTGGTGCTTTCCACCATCCATTCGGCAAAGGGGTTGGAGTGGCATACGGTGTTTGTCATTTATTGCGCCGAAGGTTACTTGCCATCTTATCGGGCGCTGGACAATGCCCAGGCCATTGAAGAAGAGCGCCGGTTGTTTTATGTGGCGGCGACCCGGGCGAAAGACAATTTATTTTTCTTGCGTCCGCAGATCGATCGCGCCCCGCGCGGCGGGGCCGAGGCCGGAGGGTTGGTGCATACCCGGATATCACGATTTTTAGAAGAGGGGGATATCTTGCGCAAATACGTGACCATTGAAAATGACCGGTCACCCAAAAAGAATCCGTACAAAAAATTTGAAGCGGCTTTTGACAAAGATTACGATTACGCGGATGAAGTAACCGACCGTTCCGATTTCTGACCTCGCAGGTCAGAAAAGGGGAGATTTATTTATGGAACTCATTGGTAG
>JAHFFT010000019.1:0-15189 GCA_023247795.1 Candidatus Omnitrophota bacterium | reverse complement strand
TGTTTTCGCATGGCGAAATGGAATTCTTATGATTTCAAAGATATCTGGCTGATTTATGATGTCAAGACGCAGTCGTGGCGTCCGTTTGATCCGGGCATGAATAAATTCACTTCTTTAATCTGGGACCAGGCCGGTCAAAATCTGTATTCCACAAAATCCGAGGCCAAGGACCTTTCGCAATACGCCAATTCATTTCAGATTTATGTCTATAAGATCCCTCTGGATACGTTGCAACCCGTGCGTGTGGCAAGTATCCTTTCAAATGAGCGGGATCTCAGCGACGAGCATTTTAGGCTTCATGGCATCAATCTTTTTGATTCGGTGGAAAAATATTCTTTTGGGCCTTTTCATAAGAAACAATTTTCCTGGGGATCGTCGAGTGGGGCGGTGATTGGAATCGATTCCGAGGATTACCTCTATTACCTACGCAACTGGTGGTGGCGGACCCGGTTATTTAAGATTTCAAGAGCGCCGGCGCCGGAGAATAGGCTGCGTTATCAATATCAAGGTGGGGAATTGACCGTCCAGAATCTGCGATGGCTGCCGTCGGGAAAATAC
The DNA here is from genome assembly GCA_023247795.1 of Candidatus Omnitrophota bacterium. Classification (GTDB taxonomy): domain Bacteria; phylum Omnitrophota; class Gorgyraeia; order Zapsychrales; family JANLHA01; genus JAHFFS01. The sequence continues at coordinate 14,631 of JAHFFT010000019.1, read as the reverse complement.
GTGATCATGGAACATAATCTTTACGGCCTTTTGATCTTGGAACCAAAGTCTGGTAAGGTTGGGATCCTTGACAATCAAAAAGGAAATACCTTTGGCTGGTATTCGCAGAAAGGGGCTTTATGAAATTGCAGCGGCCACTCGTTGTCCTTGACCTTGAAACAACCGGCACCTGGGTTGAAAAAGACCGGATCATTGAGATTGGCATGATCAAATGTCATCCTGATGGTGTTGAGACGACCTATGACAAACGCGTTAACCCTGGCATGGCGATCCCCGCTATCGTTACCGAAGTGACGGGCATCCGTCAAGAGGATGTTAAGACCGCGTCGTATTTTCGGGATTTGGCCAAGGAGATTTTGGCCTTTATCGGTGATGCGGACTTGGCAGGTTTCAATCTGGAACGGTTTGATCTGCCGGTTTTGGAGCGGGAATGCAAAGACTCTGGGTACGCCTTTGAATGGCAGAAACGTACCATTTATGACGCGCAGAAAATTTATCATCTCCACGAGCGACGAGACTTGACCGCGGCCTATGCTTTTTACTGCCACAAAGATCTCGCGCAAGCGCATTCGGCCTTGGCGGACTCGCAGGCGACGTTGGAGGTCTTAGAATCGCAGTTGATCAAATATGGAAAAGGCAGTGAGCAGATCGATGCCCTGGCAGAGTTTGATTATAAAAAACAGACGGAATTTTTTGATTCGGAACGAAGGTTCCGCTGGTGGAACGGCGAACTGTATATGTTGTTTGGAAAATATGCCCGGAAAAAATCTTTGAAAGAAGTCGCTACGGAAGATCGTGGTTATCTGGAATGGATTCTGTCGCAGAAATTCAACGATGAAGTCAAGGTCTTGGTTGAAAATGCCTTGGAAGGAAAGTTTCCGTCTCAGGACGCCGGGGGTTAGACCCTGGGAGGCCACTTTTTTTCGGGGTTTTGCTTGTATCCAGCAATGATTAGCGATAGAATTATTTTATCTTTATGGAACCGTTAAACAGAACTAAAGAAGAATATAAGGAAACGATTGAAAAGATAAGTCTGCCCCAATCACCGGTCGGGATCGATGCTCAATACACCCACGCAATCATTATCGAATATCTCCGAGACATCTCCCACCGTTTGGATCGATTGGAACAGCAGCTCAATTTTAAAAAATAATAACCTCCATTTCATCTATTTAAGGAAGGAGTAGCAGTATGAAGAACCAGTGGCCAATTTGGTTGTTTGTCGTCGGAGGAATTATCATTGTGCTTTTCGCGCTCAATTTCCAGGCGAAAAAGGACGCGGTCCCCTTGGCCGAAGTTTTCCCTGAGGAAGGGAACGATACGGCGGCAAATGTTGAATACGAATTTATGGATTCAGAAAAGAACGATCATGTCTCACAGATTCAGCAGCAGCCGGCCATCGAAAAAGCAGCAGCGCAGCCGGTGAAAGCAGCGGTTAAATCACAAGTTGAAGCGGTCAGCGCGGCAGCTAAGGCGGTCGTATCGCCGGCTCAGGAAGCCAAAGCCAGCAGGGTCAGCAAGACTTATACGATTCAAGTGGCCTCTCATAAAGACAAAGCCACGGCCCAGAAAGCCTTGGATGATATGCGCAAGGCCGGTCTTGACGCGTATTTGGTGAGCCGTGATTTAGGAGAAAAAGGCACCTGGCACCGGATTTACGTCGGGCGATTTGATTCCAAGACGGATGCGGGTTCTACCTTGACCAAATTGAAGGATCAATACAAAGATAGCTTTATCATTTCGTCAAAAGGGTTTTAAAATTTAAGTCCCCAGTACTTAAGTCGCAAGTCCCAGGTCACAAGTTGCTTGTCACTTGCGACTTGAGACTTGCGACTTGTAATTTATTCCTCGGAAGTCCGTACCCGATAATATGACCGCGTCATCAGCAGTCTTAATTCAAATCAGTTGAGGGTTTATGGCCAGCATTAAGAACTTGGATCTCGCATCCATCGGCATCAAGGGCGGAAAAGCGATTTATCATAACCTTTTTTACGAAGAGTTTTTCCAACAGGAAATCGATCCGGCTTTGTCCGGATATGAAAAAGGATTTGTCACCGAATTCGGCGCGGTCGCGGTTGATACGGGCAAGTTCACCGGACGATCGCCGAAAGATAAATATATCGTTGAAGACAATATCTCCCAGTCGACGGTCTGGTGGGCGGACGGCTCGGCACGCGGTTCTGATAACAAAAAATTGAGCCTTGACGGATGGGATCATTTGAAAGGCATTGCCGTTGAGCAACTCAGCGGTAAAAACCTCTATTGCATGGACGGGTTTTGTGGTGCTAATAAAGATACCCGGGTCCGCGTACGGTTGCTGACGGAAGTGGCTTGGATGGCGCATTTTTTTAAAAATATGTTCATCCGTCCCAGCGAGGATGAACTCAATGATTTCAAGCCGGATTGGACGATTTTAAACGCCTGCAAAGCGACCTGTCAGGATTTTGCGAAATACAAGATGAACTCCGAGGTGTTTGTCGCTTTCAATCTGACCGAGCGCGTGACCGTTATCGGCGGGACCTGGTATGCCGGCGAAATCAAAAAGGGGATTTTTTCAATCATGAATTATTTTTTACCGCTCAAAGGCATCGGTTCTTTTCATTGTTCGGCCAATATGGGAATGGCCGGCGACACCGCGCTTTTTTTTGGATTATCGGGGACCGGTAAGACCACCCTTTCCGCTGACCCCAAACGTCAGTTGATCGGTGACGACGAGCATGGCTGGGATCAGGACGGTGTTTTTAATTTTGAGGGCGGATGCTATGCCAAATGCATCAATCTTTCAGCGGAAAACGAGCCGGACATTTATCACGCGATCAAAAGGAACGCGCTTTTGGAAAATGTTGATTTTGACGCCAAGAGTGGTCAAGTGAATTTTTCCTCAAGCCGAAAGACCGAGAATACCCGCGTTGCTTACCCGATTGATCATATCAAAAATATTGTTAAGCCGGTCTCGAAGGGCGGGCATCCGGCCAGGATCATTTTTTTGACCTGCGACGCTTACGGAGTTCTGCCGCCGGTGTCAAAATTGACCAAAGAACAGGCCATGTACCATTACCTGAGCGGTTATACCGCCAAAGTTGCCGGGACCGAACTGGGTGTGACCGAACCAAAAGCGACGTTTTCGGCTTGCTTTGGACAGGCCTTTCTTTTATTGCACCCGACGAGCTATGCCCATATCCTTGGTAAGAAAATGGACGAGCACGGGGCGAAAGCTTATTTGGTTGACACGGGATGGATCGGAGGTAAGTATGGTGTTGGCCATCGCATCCAGATCAAGGAAACCCGGGCGATCATTGACGCGATCATCGACGGCTCGCTTGACCGCACGCAATGCAGGTCGATGCCGATCTTCAATCTTCAGGTCCCGCAATTCGTAAAAGGGGTCTCGTCAAAGATCCTTAACCCCAGAGACAGCTGGGAACAAAGGGATGATTATGACGCAACGGCCAGAAAGTTAGCGAAAATGTTTATTGATAATTTTCGACATTATACGGATACTGAAGAGGGCAAGGCGCTGGAGGCGGCAGGGCCGCGGTTGTAGAGAAAAGTGAAATAGACAATGGAAATGAAACGACTATCTAAGCCACTCGTCACCATCTTGATTGTTTGTTTGTCGGTTGCCGCTGTGATCGGGGGAAAAATGATATTTGCCAAATCAAAATCATTGAAAGTCGCTGCCCACAACGCGCACAGCAAAGGCAATCCGTCGGCCCCGCTCAAGATCGTCGAATACATTGATTTTCAGTGTCCGGCCTGTGCTAAGGGTGCCAAACTTTTGCGCGAATATTTTCAAAAATTCCCGGATCAGATTTATTTGGAACTCAAATATTTTCCTTTGAGCGCGCACCGTTTTGGTTTGGAGGCGGCCAAATACGCCGAGTGCGCTGCCCAGCAAAATAAATTTTGGCAGATGCATGATTTATTGATTGATCGGCAGGAACAATGGCGGGATTTAAGCAACGCGACCGCGTTTTTTCAAATCATGGCCGTCGAGGTGGATTTGAACATTTCCGATTTGGACCGCTGCCTTGCCGATCCGAAAACCGAAAAGTTCATTCAAGAGGCGAGGCTTGACGGTGAGGTCGCTAAGGTCAGCTCGACGCCAAGCTATTTTGTGAACGGGGAAATGATTGTCGGATCAAAAAGCCTTGAAGAATATTTCGCGCAACATTTTCAATCAAAAGCCGAATAATTTTATGCAAAACCGAAAAGTTTTTCTTTTTGTTTCTTGGCGGATCCTGATTGGATTTTTTTTTACGGCCGTCGGGATCAGTAAGTTGTTCGAGCCCACCCCAAATTTTTTGTACCTCGTGCAAAGTTATCAGTGTTTTCCGCCCATTCTTGAACAAGGCATCGCCCTGATCGTGCCCTGGATTGAATTTTTGCTCGGGCTTTTTCTTTTGCTGGGATTATGGACGGGGCAGGTCCTCCAGGGATTTCTTATTCTCATCGGCGGGTTTATCCTGGTCCTGGGGCAGGCGCTGGTCCGCGGTCTTCCTTTGGACGAATGCGGCTGCTTCGGTGGTTTGATTTCCGTTCCCATATCCAAGATGATTATTTTTGACATTGGGCTGTGGGTCATCCTTTCCATTTTGTTGAACAATTTAAAACAAACCAAATGCCTTGGGCTGGATCAGCTTTTTGATTCTTGATATTTATGCGAAGGTGTATGCCCCGATATCCGTTTTTTAAAGTCTTTGCTTGCGCCGGGGCGATTTTTTTTCTTAGTGGACATGGTGTTTCCGGAGATACGGAGTTGCATAAAGTCGATCCCCTTTCACAAGAACAGAGACGTCAGCTGATTCAGATTGCTAAGGAATCCATTGCTGCTTATGTCAATCAAGGTCAGGTGAAGGAGTTTGCGATGGCCGATCCCAGATTGCAAATCCCTGAGGGGGCTTTTGTCACGATCAAGAAGCGCAAAGAATTGCGTGGTTGCATCGGCCGCATTGTTTCGCAGGACCCGTTGTATCAGACCGTGCGCGATATGGCGATCGCAGCAGCGACCAAAGACCCACGATTTCCGGCGGTGAGTCCAAAAGAATTGGCGGAATTGGTGATTGAAGTCTCGGTGCTGTCCCAGCCATGGGAAATTAAAGATGTCAACGAAATTGAGTTAGGCAAGCACGGGGTGATTGTCAGTCAAGGTTACCGGTCTGGGGTTTTTCTGCCGCAGGTGGCAACCGACACCGGCTGGACGAGAGAAGAATTTTTATCGCAACTGTGTGAGCAAAAGGCCGGACTTCCGCCGGACGCCTGGAAGGACCCCCGGACGAAGATTGAAATTTTTACTGCTGATGTTTTTTCTGAGGAAACTGTTCACTGATGCCCTCCCGACGCCTTCGTAACGTCATGATCACCATTTTTGTCATCGTCTGGAATTTGGTTTTTCAATACGAATCCTTACGGGCTTTTTATCTTGATCCCTGGTTTGGCCATCCGCTGCCAAAGGTCAAATTCCTTTTCCCGCCGGCCGGCTGGATTATGTTTTACAGTGTGGATGATCAATTCGGCTACGCGGAGGTCTACGGTGTCAAGGGGCCGATGACGGAATTGATTGATCCGCATGAAATTTTGGAAACGCGGTTCATCGGTTTTGATAATATCCAACGCAATGTCTTAAGTTCGGTTTTATCAACACAGATGCAAAAACCATTTTGTCGTTTTTTAAAGCGGAAATTTCCGGAGTTTGATAATTTTTTAATCACGGCTGTGCAGGTTCCGTCCATCACCCGGGAGCCGCGCGTCCGTTACCGACACGTTTTCTATGATTGCGAATGATATCAAAAAATTTTGGGGTCGGATGTTTCTGGGGGAACGTCCTTCGATCAGCTTGTCCTTATTTCGGATCGCGGTGGCGTTGACGACCGGGTTTCATCTGCTCCCGACCTTTGTTCCGCTACGGGACACCTATCTCTCAACCGCGTTAAAGTCGTTCAACGGCAATTTTTTCACTGTTGGGGCCATTGAGTTGGTCCAAAAAAGTCCAGATTCGCTTGTGATATTTTTTGTCGCGCTTTTTTGCGCGGCTTGGCTGTGCTTTCTTGTTGGCTTGTTCTCGCAGATCAGCTGCATTTTGATGACGGTGTGTTGTTATTATTTTTACGGCCTGAACGCCTTTGCCATCGGTCAGGTCCTTTCTTGGGACATCTTGTTGGTGACGCTGGTTCTTATGTGCATGGTCCCGTATCATGGCGATTATTTTTCTCTGGATTGTCTGCGCCGACGGGACCTCAACGCTTACCGCCGCGAACGTCCGTATTTTCTACAACGGCTGCTGCAATTACAGATCGCGTTTACTTTTTTTTACACCGGATTGAACAAGATTTCGTCTCAGGGCAATTGGCTGACCGATAACCCGATTTATTATCTGATGAATTATCCGGCGGCAGGGGTGACAAAGCATTTTTTATTTAAGGAATTTTTATCTCATCATCCCGGACTATGCTATGGTATAGGCATCATTGTTCTCAGTGTGGAAATCGCCATGCCGGCCTTGCTGTTTTGGCGACGGACACGTGTTTCCGCGATTATTCTTGGCTTGGTCTTTCATGTCTTGCTCATCCTGACTTTGGATGTCCCGGCGATTTTTTTCTTTTTGTTTCCACCACAGCTGCTGCTTTTTATCAATCCGAAAAAGATCCTTAAGGGGATTGAGCAGAAACGCCGCACTCATCAGACCGCCCCGGCGCAGACCGTGATTTATGACGGACAATGTGGTTTTTGCCGAGACAGCGTCCAGGCCTTGCGCGTCATGGACCTATGGGCAAGTATCAAATTGCTGGATTATCATGAGCTCATGGATTTGCAGAAGATCCATCCGGATTTGGAGCATCAAGACCTTGAAGAAGAGATCCATTTGATTGAAACCGGCGGTCGTGTGTTTAAGGGATTTTTTGCTTTCCGGCGGCTTTGCTGGACGCTGCCGATGATGGTTCCGCTGCTGCCGCTATTTTATTTTCCAGGGGCCGGTCTTTTGGGCCCGGTCATTTATCGTTGGATTGCTCGGCATCGTTACCTTTTCGCCCGGCAGAAGGCCTGTGTCGTGAGATGAGATTTGTCACTAAAAAATTTCGAGTGAAAGATCTGGATTTTTCAATCCTGTTTTGCGTACTGTTCTTGATGATCGGACAGCCTTGGACATGTCATGAGCAGGACGCATTTGCTGGCAATTCGGTGCAAAGCTCAGCAGACAGCGAAGGGGATGAGCAGGTCCAACAAGCACTTTCTTTATTTGAAAATGGCAAATGGCAGGAAGCCCGCGTCAAATTTCAGGATTTGCTACAACTGCGGCCAGGTTATCGAGACGCGCAGTATTTTTTGGGCGCGATCAATCAAGGGATGGGTGTTTCAGAAGAAAGTTCATTAGCAAAGTTAGACAGCTTGATCAAAGCGGAACGCGAAAAAGAGGCCATCGCCGATCAATGGATGAAACGACTTGAAGAGTTGCCTGGTGTTGACCAAAAAGGGGACGCATTGGCAGCCTCGGGAAAAATTTCGGCAAAAAAGTCTGAGTCCTTCCAACATCTGGCCGTGGATGCCGCCATGCTCGAGGACGGGTATACCTTGGGGAAAGAAAAAAATACTTTGCTTTCATCAATGAGCGAATGGGAGCCGGCAAGATTGAAAAGGGAGGTTCAAGGTTTTTATCGCAACGCCAATGCCTCGATCAAGGCCGGGAGTTTGGTTCACGCCCATGACCAGCTTTATTTGCTTGGTATTATTTTGAAGTCAAATAAATTACCGGAAAGTTATCGTCGCAAGATGCTTGAGAAGGCCGAGTTTTTGCAAGGCCGCTTTGCACACGCGTTTGATCTTGCGCAGAGGAAAGCAAGGGGCGAATCACAACGAACAGGATCATCTGGCCCTACGAAATCGGGACGGCAAGTGACACGGATGAATAAAGACATGATCGCTCAGATCGAAGGGATTGAGAAAAAACAGTTAGCCAGGAAAGAGCAGAAGGCGAGCAGGGTCAGAGACTTTTTTAATACCGACATTTACGAAGCGACCACCAGCAAAGATACTTTGGTCCAGTCGGTCCTCAAATATCAACTCAACATTGGCAAATACCGTTCACGCTTGGAAAAAGAATTGATGTTGGAGAAGTCTTCCTTTTACAAGGACGGACTACGTCTTTACCAATCGCTGAATGACATGCCGGCGCGGTATATTTTTCAGGAAATTGTCAAAGTCGATGCCGATTATTTGCAGTCCCAAACGATCTTGAAATTGGTCAATGAACGATTATTGAAACAGCATCGGGGACGGCAGGATCGGAAGCCGACCCAAAAGGGTCAGCCCCTAGAGAGCAAGTCCTCTGAGCAGAATCGGATCAGGGATGTTCAGCAGGAAAAGCAGGAGCGAAAAAAGACGGTGAGTGATTACCTGGATGCTTTTGAAAAGGTTAGCAAATGAATCCCAACCAACCGAAATCCCATGAACAAGCTAATCGTCTGATCCACGAGAAGAGTCCGTACCTTTTGCAGCATGCTTATAACCCGGTCGATTGGTTTCCCTGGGGAGATGAGGCCTTTGCCAAGGCGAAATCGGAGAATAAGCCGATTTTTCTTTCCATCGGCTACTCGACCTGCCATTGGTGTCATGTCATGGAAGAAGAATCGTTTGAAAATCCAGAGATCGCGGCCATCCTCAATGAATGTTATGTCGCCATCAAAGTCGATCGGGAAGAGCGCCCCGATATCGACGGTGTTTATATGATGGCGGTCAATGCCATGACCGGACAGGGCGGGTGGCCGCTGTCGGCATTTTTGACCCCGGAGCGAAAACCATTTTTTGGCGGAACTTATTTTCCTCCGGAACCGCGTTGGGGCAGCGTTGGGTTCAAGAACCTGCTCTTGTCGATCCAACAGAGTTGGCAAAAAGATCAGACCAATGTCGAGAAAAGTGGTGAGTCGCTCATTCGGGCTCTGCAAGATTATCAAAAAAGGAACGAGCCTGGAGAATTGGGCCCCGCAGTTATCGATTGGGCCTATCAGATCCTTGATGAGCAGTTTGATGCACAGCATGGAGGTTTTGGCCAGGCGCCAAAATTTCCGATGGGGCATAGTTTATCGTTTTTGCTTCGTTATCACTTGCGTCAGCCGCAGAGCCATGCGAAGACCATTGTCCGGCAAACCTTAGATCACATAGCGCTGGGCGGGATCAATGATCAGTTAGGCGGCGGGTTTCATCGTTACTCGACGGATGCGAGGTGGCAGGTCGCGCATTTTGAAAAAATGCTTTATGATCAAGCACTCTTAACCCGCTGCTATGCGGAAGCTTACCAGGTCACTGGTGAGCCATTATACCGCGACGTTGTCCGCGAGACTCTGGATTATGTCTTAAGGGATTTGCGAGATGAAAAGGGTGGTTTTTATTCGGCCGAGGACGCGGACAGCCTTGATCCTGAACCCGAAGCGAGCCAAAAGAAAAAAGAAGGGGCGTTTTATTTGTGGACAGAAGAGGAATTGGAGCGTGTTCTCGACACGGATGAGTTGGCGGTTGTCAGCGATTTGTTTTCTATCCGTCGGGAGGGAAACGCGGAGGTTGATCCCCACGCCGAGTTTACCGGGAAAAACATTTTGCATAGGGAGCGGAATTTTAGCGAGGCCGCTGTCCGATTACAAAAATCTGAGAACTTTGTCAAAGCAAAATGGCAGCAGGCCAAGGACAAGTTGTTTCTTCTGCGTTCGCGGCGTCCGCGTCCGCATTTGGACGATAAGATCCTCGTCAGTTGGAATGGCTTGATGATCGCGAGTCTTGCTTACGCTGGACAGGTTTTGCGTGATGATCGGTATGTTGTTGCCGCTGAAAAAGCGGCAGGGTTCATTCTTCAGAATCTGCGCACCGAGCAAGGCCGTTTGCTGCACCGCTACCGTGACAGCGAGGCCGGGATTCCAGGGTCATTGGAAGATTATGCTTTTTTTATCTACGGTTTGCTGGAATTGTACGAGGCCACTTTTAAATTTGCTCATTTGCAAACGGCGCTTGGTTTGGCGAAAGACATGATGGATTTGTTTAGCGATGAGAAAGTGGGAGGATTTTTTTTCTCAGCCAAGGATTCGGAACAGCTGATCTTGGCGCAAAAGGATTTTTATGATGGGGCGTTACCATCGGGAAACTCGGTCGCCGCGTTTTGTTTGGTCAAACTCGAGCATTTGACGCTTGATCGGACCTGGCGTCAAAGTTATGAAAAGGTTTTTCAGAATATCGCTTTTGAACTGAACCAACGGCCGAGCTCATATACCTTTATGTTGATGGCCGTTGATTTTGTTTTCGGCCCTTCGCAGGAAATCGTGGTGATGGGGCGGCCGGATGACGTCCAGGTCAAAGAATCCTTGCGGATTTTGTCGGAATCCTTTCTACCGAACCGGGTCATTGCTTTTGTTGATGTTTCAGCGGATCAGCGTCTGCTCCAGGAGCAGGCCGATTGTCTGCGAATTCTGAAAGACAAAAATCCTTCCGGCAACCCCATGACGATTTATTTTTGTGAAAACCAAGTTTGCCACCAACCGATCTTCAGTCTCGACGGCTTGCAAAATCATTTGAAAGATGTTATCCATAAGAGAGAGGGTTAAACCAGTTGACAGTCGTTCCCCCCCCCACTAGAATTATTTTATACGGCATGTCCTCGAGAAAGGATCGTGTTCATGTGGGATAAAACTTTTGTTCTTTTGCTCGTTGTCTTTGTCTTGGTCGGTGTTGTCGCGTATGACCGCTATATCACGGAGCAAGGTGAAATTGGTCCGGTGGGAAAAATACTCGACTACGCGGGATTGGCCAAGTTCATTGATGATCCACAACAGAAAGTGACGATCAATAGCCGATCTTATCATTTGCGTTTGAAAGATAACATGGCGCGGTTGCAGGAAAGATATGTGAATATAGAAACCCAGAGAAAGACTCTGGTGGAAAATCGTGAAAAAATTCTCAGTCAATTGACGGTTTGGAACGATCAGGTTGAAAGCGAAGCCGCTATTTATGAAAAGGCGATTTTAGCGGAAAAGCAGCGGTTTTTGGAATATTCTCCGGAGCTCGAGCGTCTGGGGACGGATTTGGCACGGATCAGCCAAGAGCCGGACCCGGCGATACGACAGCAACAGTACGGCCAAACCAAGCGGCAGCTTTTGGCGCTTTTTGATGAATTGGTTTCGCAGTCAGAGGAAGCGCGAACAAGATTGGATGAAATCGTGGCCCAGCTTGATCTCATCATTGGGCAAGAGAAAGCGGAGGTCATTGAAAATTGTGGTTCCTTAAAACAATGTCTGACTGATAATCTGGGTCAATTGGAAAGCGAGTTGAATTCCATCGGCCAGTCGGTTGTGGAGCAACCCAGCAGGGATGTGGACCAATTTAGCAAGCTGCTGGGCATGCTTCGTCGAGAACACCATGTTTTTTCTAAAAACGCCGAGGTCAGCGAAAGACGCCTTTCGGAAGGCAGCGCGCGGATTGACAGTGAATTGAAGGCATTGACGGAAAAATTGGATGACGTTTCACAAGGGGATCTGGCCGAGCTTTCCCGTCTCTATGAAGAATTATGGCGCGAACAGGTTGACCTCACTGAGAATTTGCAGTTGAATTTGCAGCGATTGAGTGATGTCCATGCTAAGGCCGAGAAGCAGTTTGCTGAGATCGTCGCGAGTTTGAAAAAAAGTCCGAAAGTTGATCGCGACCGGTTTTTGACGAACTACTATCAATGGCTTCAGGAAGAGCGGCGGTCTTTAGCGGATTTGTTAAAAAATGAAACCGATTTGAAATTAGGTTTTCAGGATCGTTGGCAAGGGAACGCGGAATTCATCGACCGGTTGGCGTTGCAGACCGGAAATGATTTAAAAAAATTGATTGAAGCCAGGGCCCAGGTTATCCAGAATAACAAAAACAGCTTGAACAGCAAAATTGATTTGGATGAAAGTATTGAACAGTCGCGAAGGATGAACCAAGCCCGTTCCGCGCCGGCAGCAACGGCGAACTCTCCGCTGTCAACTCGAAATGATCAAATCAAACAGCAGTTGCAGCGTCTGCGACAGCAGGCCCGTGACCGCGGGTTTTGATTTGAATGACATAAAATTTGTATGAAGATGAAAGCCGTTAAGATTTTTTTTAGTGTTTTTTTTGTCCTGCTACTTTTAGTTTTTCTTGCCGTTTTTGTCATCCTGAAGACCGTTGATTTGAACCTATTCAAAAGCCAAATAACCGACGAGATCAGCCGTTCCTTACGGCGGGAAGTCAACATCGCTTCTTTGGATTTCGCTTTTTCGTTGAAGGAGGGAATCGGTCTGGCCATCAATGGGTTGGAGATTGCCGATGATGCCGGGTTTCAGAAACAAAAATTTTTAAAGGCCGGACGGGTCACTTTGGCTTTGGATTTGCTACCGATTTTGTTGGAACGTAAAATCGTTGTCGCCCAAGTTAAAGTCGATTCGTTTGAGGTTTCCCTGATCCATAACCGCGAGGGCCGGTTCAATTTTGAAAGGATCACCGCGAAAAGCCCGGAGCCGACCGAAAGTTCGCAAAACCCTTCCCTGCCGGCCGGCAGTTCGCCGTCTACCGTAGAAAAAGGATCGCTACCGCGATTTCAAATCCGTTCCATTGTCATCCAACAGGGGACGTTGCTTTATGTTGATGAAGCTGTCGACCCGACGCTGCGGATTCCTATCCAGCAGATTGAAGTTTCGGTCCAAGATTTTGAGCTGCGGAGGCCTTTCGCGTTTCAGGTCAAGGCCGCCTTGTTTGCCCAGAAGCAAAATATTGAGATTCACGGAAAGGCGGTCATTGATGATGGGCAACAGCAGGTGTCTTTGAAGGATGTTGTTGTTCAGTACGATGCGTCAAAATTGAACCTTGCATTATTCCAAGAAGCGTTCCCCCAGATTCCTATTACTGAGCAGATCAAGGCCATGGAAGGAAAGCTGGTGTTTAAGGCTATGGAGTTGGATGCTGATCAAAAGGGTATCAAACATCTTGACGCGGCCACCGAATTTTTAGAAGGACGATTTGATTTCAAGACAATCCCGTTGATTTTTGATCAGGTCACTTTCTCTTCCCGAATGACCGAAAAGGACATCGAGGACATTCGCCTGCAACTCAAAGCCGGGCAGGGAACGGTTTCGGCGCAAGGGTCTTTAAAGGATTATCTAGGAAATCAGGATTTGCAGTCAAACTTACTTATTTCCGATCTCGGAATACAATATCCTTTGCCGGAACTGGGGAGCAATGCGGCATTTGTTGGTGTGCTCAAAGGTGATTTCACGGTTGCTGGGCAAGTTGGGACAAAAATAAGTCGCGATTCTTTATCGGGGCGAGGCCAGGTGGCCTTTGAACAGGCGCGACTGGTCGATTTCAATGTTTTGAATTTCGTTTTAAACAAGATTCCATTTATTTCCGGTCTTTTTGATCAGATTTTAGCTGATTTGCCCGTCGAGGATAAGGATAAATTGAAGGCAAAGGATACTGTCTTTCAGAAAATGGCGGTTAAATTGTCCGTTGGCCAGGGCCGCGTATTTTTGGATGAGGTGATGATCCAATCTGATCTTTTTTCTTTGATGGCCAAAGGCAGTTTGGACTGGGACCAAAATTTGAGTTTGCAGGGGGACGTTTATCTTCCCAGCGCCTTCGCAGAGAGGATAGTTAAGGCTGTTCCGGAACTTGCCGGATTGGTCACAGCCGATCAAATGATCAAAATACCGCTTTTGCCGTACCAAGGAAAAATTTCTTCCCTTAAATTGCTTCCCGATTTAGAATATATCACTCAACGGGTGGTCTTGGAGCGCGGGAAACAGGAACTGCAAAAGGTCATTGATAAGAACGAGGGAGTAGGAAAGATTTTAGGAACGATTTTTGGCAGCGGTGATGAATCTTCCGGCCAAGAGACCGCGCCGTCAGATACATCTGGCAAAGGTCACCAGGCCGGCGAAGCAGAAGAAGCCATCAAAAATATTTTAAATTCGATACTTCATTAATGGGGGATGTCATGGCAAACATTGAAAATAAAAAATCAGCATCTTATGATGGGCTGGGATTTCTGGTCCTGGCGGTTTTGTGCGCGGGGTTTTATTGGTTCTTTCAGCAGTACATGAATGCTTATTGGGACATGCAGGCTAGTGTCCAGACGACCCAGCGAATTTTGGACGACCAGTTCACGATGAACCGTAAAAACCGGTTGAAGATTTCGGTTTTAGAAGAAAATCTTAAGCAGACGGAATATTTGTTAGCGAAAATGGAACAGGAAAACGACCAGCTGCAACAGAAGGTGGTGCTGCTAAATCATATGGCGGAAATAGAGTCTTCATTATCGCAATTGAAGGAAAAGAACGCCCAGATCAGCATGGAAATGGCAACGATGAAATTGAAAGCGGAAATGAATGCGGGGAATTTTTCCACGGTTGGGGAAGGGAAAAAGGTGCTGGCAAATTTCAAAAACAAACTCAGGCAGATCAAAAATCGGATTACCGGGTTGAAAAGAGACGCGGTTGAGAAACAAATTCTCGCTCTTCGTGAAGATGATCGTGTCCAATCCTTATTGGGGAACAACGGATTTTTGGTAAAAAACGGAAAGACTTCAGCGATGGAATATCCGGCGGTCGCTAAAGAAAAAAGCGTTAAGATCGACGTGACGATCGTGAAGTA
>JAHFFT010000018.1 GCA_023247795.1 Candidatus Omnitrophota bacterium | reverse complement strand
CTATTTGTCATTGCGAGCCCCGCAGGGGCGAAGCCATCTGGATTGCCACGTCACTTCGCTCCTCGCAATGACATTTTCAGCTTGGCTGTTACTGATCGCCAGCGGGGTTTTCGCGAAGGCCGCGGCGGGGACAGCCGTTCTGGCCATGATGATGCCGGTCATATTGAAAGAAAAGGATCCGAAGAAGAAACCGCATCCATTTGCAATCCCGTCGCGATTAAGCCTTGAACTGAAGCAAATTCCCGGAAGAAACACGGAAAGACATTTTGAGCGCGCCAATGAGCATGTCAACCGGATCGTATTAGGGATGATGACAATGGATACGGATATCGAGAAGCTGGAAATTCAGGAAGAGATCAAAAGCAAGGGCGTTTTAAATCTTCCTCCGGAGAAACTGATTCCGCTTACCGAAGTCATTGCGAAGAAAGATCCTTATAGTGAAAATGTTAAGGATTTTTATGACGCCTTATTGGCTGCTTACCGGTTTAAGAACCGTGATGCCGAGCGTTATCATAATCCGCAACAACGACAGCATCAGCACAAAATGGGTCTTGATTTTCTCCTGGCCGCGGAAAAAATCCGGCCTCAAGAAATTTCTCTTAAGCGCAAGAAGGTCTTCGCGTTGAGTCGTGCCGGCCGCGAGGACGAAGCCCAGAAATTGGCAGAAGAATTATTAGGGACGACCGGTCAGCACCGATGGAGACTTATCACCTTAAGTCACATTGTCTTGGCATTGACGAGGGAAAAATATGATCATTTCCTTGGGGCATTGATTGAGGATCGGTTAACGGCAGCCTATCAGCTTATGGCCGAGACTGTCGAGGATGAGTCAATTTTGCAAGAAGTCAGAAGTTCGCTGCTTAAGGTTGCCGAGACCTATTTGAAAGAAGATAAAGACGGAAAAATTCATACCGAGCTCAGTATGTCCCGGGTGCTGGGAGTCGACAGTAAAAGTCAAGACCGCGTTGACATGAATCAGGTGCTCACACAACTCGCGCAAATCGAAAAGACAATCGCGGATTTCTACGCGAAGGCTTTATGGGGGGATCAGTACGGCAATCATCAGAATTTGATCAGCGGCGGTCATGCCAATGGCAATGGCCGGCTACGCAACTTGAACCATTATGAACTGCTGGCCGCGCGACATGCGGTCGAGGCTTTCCAGTACGCGGCGCATGCCATCATTTTGAATGACCAGAATGAAAAAACAGTCCAAATTTATGAAGAAGTTTTGCTGTCGGTAGAAGAAATCCTGCAATTGCTGCTGGCAGAACCATTGGACTCCCGAGATATGGCGGAAATTCCGCAAGTGTTAAAGGATTTGGATCAAGCGGTTTCTCTCAATCATTATCCAATCCCGGAGCAGGCAGCCGCGCATAAAGTGCATGTGGAAGAATTAAATGTTATTCTGCGGTCGCAGCGGGTCGATGTTTATAACAAAATCGAACCCTTGGTTGCGCCCGGCATTAGAGAATTATTAGCGGCTAGGGATTATCCTGACGAATGCAGTTTTTATCAGGCGCTTAAGAGATATCTTGCGACAAGGGTTATTGATGTCGTTGGGGATCATTTTGATAGTGTCTTTGCAACGATTCGAAGAGAGGTGGATTACGACTTTTGGGATTTGCTTGTTATCCATACCTGTCTTAATTATTCCGACACTTCAGCTCCAACCGCCGATGCTTTGGCGGAATTTATTTTAGACTTTTTTAAAGAGCCATTGGCAGAGTATCTGCGGAATCAGAATCCGTCCATTGAACCGACGAAGGAGGGGCTAACCAAATTGATTCAAAGCCGATTCGACAATGATCGCTATGCCGGGTTGGAAATAGCGTTGGCAACGGAAACCCCGGTGCCGACTTGCCATACAAACATTCAGAACAACGGGGGCGGCATCATTACAATTCCTCATGAACAATTGCATGGTTATGGAAAAACACAAATCAATGATTGGGTAAAACCTGACCAGTCAAAGTTGGAACATTTAGAAGGCTTGTTTGCTGCGGTTATGCCCTGGCTCGATGAGCCTTTAAGAAAACAAAGACTGACCGACATAATGCAAAGGGTACGCGCTGGTGTCACGGCATTCGCGAATGGTGTTGCCGCGTTGCAGCCTAACCCTACTGCCGAGGATTTGCTGGCTTTGAAAACTCTGCGGCTTGGGGTGGAAGGAATCTCATTCCGACATGGAGCAGAAGACCAGAAGGGATATGTTTATCATCGTATGGATCTAGAAAACCGTTTACGGCATATCATTGAAAATAATGTCCAACCCCAGGTCAATTTTGCCGATCGCAAGGTCCAAGAATATTTTCGAAATGTTGACTCTTTGGCAAAACAATATCATCTTGCCTGGCTGGTAGAAACTGCCGGACAGTTGAGCGCCATCGAGGTAAAAGTAAGAAGTATTCTCGAGCCGAGGTCGGATTGCTATTTAGCAAACTTTGCTTTTGAGGCCTCTCTGATGCAGGCCGGCAGCTTATATCAATCGTTTTTGTTTGTTTATGATCATGAAACGGCTTTGCGTGAGGTCACTGAACTCAAAGCCCAGGCGCAAAAATCCATTGATGAATTAGGGAAAGCCGAAGGATTGCTGGAAGATCTAGCTGCGCGGTTATCGTTGATGCTTCATGAAATGATGGAAAGTTATCAAGACGCCACCCTGAGCAGTGATTTTGAAAAGCCAGGTCAACTTTTTGAGCTGCAGGCGGCAACAACCAAGGGAGCTCTTATAAATTTGAAAAAGAAGATAGAAAGTTTGGCAGGAGTGATTTCAGAGTTAAATGAAATCCAGAAGAATAGTCGTGGTTTCCCGTCGAGCCTGCGCAATGACATCACGGCCGTTGTTAAATGGGAATGGCCGGCGATTGTTTCCTTCTTGGATGATGAGCAGCAAACATTGGGCGTGGTTACCGAGAATTTGGCGCAGGTGAATCGTCGGATTTATCTATTGAGCAAGATACTCAAAGCACAAGACGCGCTGAGAACAACATATCAAAATTATAAAAGGAATTACGAGCGCAACCGCGGTTTTTATCCGGCGGCCTTGATGGAATTCGCGCAAAAGGAAAAACGTATTCAGGAACTTTTCAGCTTTATTGAAAGAGATTTCACTCGGTTAGATGAGATGGTCTTAACTTATCAGCGAGTTTTGGAATATCGTGATGCCCTTCTGAAAAAGGAAGGTGACAGGATCCATCAGGATTTAAACGAGGCGCAGAGGCTTATTCAGGAACTAGCAGTCGGGAAAAATCAATTGATCCTCGTTGAGATTAGGTGTATGACGAAACTCGCGGATAAGATTTGGCAATGGATGCAGGGGGAGCTGCTACCCCATTATCAAGGGTTGGCCAAAGTCCCCGATAATATGAAACAAAGCATTTGCGCCTTTAATAAATTTTTGGCGGCTTTTGAAGGGGTTTTGCAGAATCCTGATCATTTTGATCACGAAATAGAATCGTTAGAGCAGGATCTGAAAGTTGTTGAGAACCTGGTGTGCAGTTTTGCTGCTATCGCTGAAACAGAATGGGTCCAATATGTTGCAAGGATAGCGGACCGTATTGTATTTAATCAAACGGGCCCCGTTTGTCGTTTGGTAAGAACCGATCGCTTAGGTGTGTTGCCTATCGGCGTATATAATTCAACGGGGCTGCCGGTGCAACTTAAAATAAAAATCATAAACAAACAGAACATTGTTGATGCGGGAAAAACTAATAAGGTGGCCGCGGATCCGCAAATCAGGGAAATTTTGGATGAGTTAGAGGAGTATTCAGCAATATGGAGTCGTTTTTACGAATATGGCCGGCTGCCAGTGGTGGAAATCATTGAAAGCCTTTCGGGATTTTTAAACCTCTACATCCAACTGCTTAAGGGAAATCAGGGTCTGCCCATTGTTGATGCAAGGTTTGTATTAAGACGGTTATTTTTTATTAAGTTTGTCACGTATACGCGTTTTTTGAAGAAGTGTAAAGCTGAATTAGAAGGTGATCAGGGGCAAGAATATCGCAGAGGGCTCGAGGCGGTTTACGCAGGATGGAAGGTCTTGGAGCAGGTTTATGCCGATGTGAATCCGGACGCGGCAAGCAACACTTGGGATGAGACACGTTTAAAAGAGATTGGCAGCATTTTAGCTAAGCATGAAAAGATACGGGAGCGGGCGCAGGGTCTTTTGGAAGATAATATTTCTCAGAAGAATAGACATGTGTCTGGTATTTCTTTTCATGACGTGGCAAGAGCGGCCGTAAAAGCGGCAGTAGGAATGAAGATGAAGATGCCGAAGAGGAGGTTTACACTTGCTGAATTTATTTTGGGGTTAACGATATTAGCGTTTTTGCGACCGATTTTTATTCTTATCGGCGGCGGTCACTTATTGATTGTGGTATGCGGTTTGCTGGTCGTAGCAACGGTTGCGTTTATGGCTTGGGCTTCAGCGCGTTCCACGAATAGTCGATGTCATGGCGCCATGATTCCCGCCTTGACCAAATTGCTGCTTTCGATTGAAAAACATAATTTGCGTTTGAGTTATGGCTGTGGGCTACGGGTGGAATATCAGGCATACTTCGAGCAGATCTTTTTCTGGACGCTGAATTTGGCTTTTCCCATGGTCTACGCGGTATTTGGCTGGACGATTTGGGTTAAGGGATATGTGATCTGGAGTTTGTTGGTTTGGGGGTGGTTTGTTTATCTGCATAAGAAGATGGACAAAGGCCCGCCGATGATCGTCGCTGTTATGAACATCGCTGCTTTGCTGACCTTTCCCTTTCTTAACCTACACTTTTATTTGCGGCTGCTCATCGGTTTTGTTTCCTTCCTAGTCCTGACCTGGATCCACGATCGGTATTTCACCGATGTTGGAGTTTATGAGGAATTGCCGCAGATGGAAGTTTATGGCAATTATGAAAAGCTGAGTGAATTGGCGTATAAAAAAATTTATAAAACGGTCAGAAATAAGTCGAACGCGGTTTTGATGCTGCTGACGGGAAACACACCGAAGAGGATGTATCAATTGTTGGTTCAAGCGGTCAAAGAGGAAAGGCTTAACTTAAGTCAGGTGACCATTTTCATGCTGGATCAGTATGAAGGCGGCGATGATTATATGGAATATATCAATGAAAATTTGATTAGTCCGTTGAAAGGATATCAGGGACCGAAAAAGGTTTATGTCTTATACGGAAAGGCCAAAAACCCGATGTTCGCGATTTTGCGTTATGTCATGAGAATTATAAGGGCGGGAGGCATTGATTTGGTGGTGATGGGTGTCGGCGAAGAAGGGCATATCGGGTTTAACGAAAAATGGACATCACATCATTCCCTTGTCCATCGATCGAAACTTTCAAAATCAACACAGAATGTTAATGGGCATCTCATGAAACGCGTGATAGAAGGGGGTAAACCATATGAATATGCTTTGACCGCTGGTATCTCGACAATACTGGGAGCAAGGAAATTGTTGTTGATCGCTAACGGCCCGAAGAAAGCTTGGGCGCTGATGCAGCTTATGAGCGGAAGGCGAACGCGCGCGGTGCCGGTGACCGCGTTATTGTTGCGGGCGTCGGAAACGACGGTACTCGTGGATCAAGCGGCCTATGAAGAGGTGCAAGGCTTAAAATGGAAAGATAACCGCTTATTTAATCGCCTCAAAGAGTTGGGAATGGGGAAGGTTAAGAACGCAATGGTGCATGCGATTACGCATAAGCAGTCGGAGCAAGATTCGCCGGTGGTATGGGTACGGGATGAAGGTCAGTTGCATCCATATCTTCATGCGGGTTTTATTAAATGTCACCTCCCGAAAATTGGCAACTCGGAAAAAATTTATGCTATTCTCATCGGAGATGATCGCTGGCACGTGTTGAGCAAAAAAGAGGAGAAACAATATTTTGGTCAGAAGAATAAGAAGAAAGATCCTAAGACGACTCCGACGCGCATTCTTGAAGTTATCAGAGATCCCAACGCTTTAATCGGGGGAGGACAGTATGCTCGATGGAGAAGCATTGGTCAGGACACAACGGTCATCTTGAATCGCGATGCAATGAACGAAACTGATCAAAAGATGAATGTTTCCATCGCAAGCATAGCAGCGGCAGTGGTGATCGGTTTGATTTTGATGGCTTGGCTGAATTTCAAAATATCGACGCTGGTTTTTGATTCATTTGAAATCAGCATGATCATACCGGTTTTGCTAGGGATCATCCACACCAGGCCGGATTGGCTTGCCGGGTTTTTTCCGCGGCAGCAGATGAATGCAATGACCGGGCGACGAAATCGTTCCGACCGGCGAAAGGATCGTGGCCCATATACGGACACCTCCTCCTTTGACCTGTCTGGTATGGGCATTTTGACCTGCGGCGGTTTATTCTTAGCCATCGCTGCCCTCGGGTTAGCGAAGCCATTGAATGGTTTAAATAATTCCAGCAGCGACGATGGGGATGATGCCATTGGGTATCTGTATCTGCCTTCGGGTGAAAAACTCGCTATTGTGGGCCAGGACCTTGGCAAAGAAAACCGTAAGCGGGTTGACAACGTTTTTGGCGCGTTTATGAAAGATCCTGAAGAGGAAGCAGCTCTTTGGAAAAATCCGCGATTGTTTCATTTATTGATGCGAAAGTTTTATGACAGTTATTCTGAACCCGAAGAGATGGAAGATCGTTATTCCAAGATTCCCTGGGCGAGTCAGGAGGTAGAGGACGAATTTATCGAATTCATTTTCTTCCAATATTCTCAAGGGAAAACGTTGCAGGACAAAGAGACCCGAGAAGATTTTTACCGAGATTTGATTTTGGTTGTCGACCTGCACCACAATCTCAATTTGGTTTTACCGAATCAAATCAAACCAGCGCTATCTGAGGAGGGATTGGGAGATTTTTATACCGCCAAAAGAAAGTTCATTTATAAACCCGAAGATCGGCACGGCATTGATTTCAAAGACGGCACGCTCTTGATCAATATCGCCAGATATCTCGAAGATAAAGCCTATGATTCCTTAAACGGGTTACGATTCACGATCGTTTACCGGAAGATCCTGCTTTATCTGCTGGAGAACAAGAAATCAATCGCCTATCAGCTTGTTTCTGCCAGCCCGGGGCAAGTTGTGAAGGACCAACATCTTCAAGCCGAGGCCGTAAGCAAGATGTTTGTTGAGAACGCGGCTGGGGAATGGAAGATCTTCCGCGCGGACAAGATCCCGGACGACGAGCTTGTCAATAGTTTCGCCCGCGTCATTGCTTTAAAGATGGCGGCCGTATTGGCCTATGCTCCAAGCCTGATTGAGGAAGGGCTGCGCCGACGGTTGAAGCAGGTATGCGCGAGGATCGGAGCAGAAGACTTGAATGCTGATCAGGTCCTTTGGGAAATCGCCCCGCGCAAGGCCATCGCCGAAATGACTGAATATCCGCATGCCGGCGACCCATCTTTGGAAAAATTTATTGAGATCATCAATGGGCTTGATGATCAAGACGATGAGCAGACGCATTATGATGATTATCTTTATTTGAAAGATAAGGTCTTCAAACCGTTTTATCAAACAATCCGCGCCCGCCATGATTTTCGATTTGAGAATGTTTCTCAGCAAGAGTTCGACACCCGTTTCCCTTCAATGAAGGGGGAGCGATTTTACTATTCCCGTAGCGGTGTTGTTGTTGTCGCTGACGCGACTAAGTTAGAAGAATTTGCTTTTATGGCGCGCGGTCTGCAATTGCACGCTTACCATAATATGGGTGTCAATCTGCCATCGGTCATTCGTAATCTGGTTGAGCTGTTCCGAAAAGAGGACAGTGATTTACGCGATCGCATTGTGCAAATGATTTTTAAACGGATGCGTCTGGAAATGTCGTCTGAGGAAATCGGGCTGAGGACCCATGATTTATTTAAGAACGCTCACGGGCGTTTTGGCAACCGTGACCTGCAGAATGAAGCCGGTGTTCATCTGGAAACCGAGAGTTTTCGGTTTATTACGGTTGGGGAGATGAGGCAAGAAATAGACCGATTTTTTGACGCGAATCCAGAAGAGCAAGCGGCGTTTTTTAGAATCAAATACATCGAAGGGTATCTGGTTGAATTCGAAATCGACAAGATTCTTTCAGCCTCGAATGGGTCCGTGCAATTCACACTGCGGGGGGTTATCGCTCGTCCGGAAAGGGGCAAATATGAAATCATTTTTCAAGGAGCCGATACCCGACGGCCGGACCTTTTTATGAAAAATTATGGCTGGCTGGCGATTTATCCAAAGGAAAGTTTGGCATGGCAGGTGCAAAAGCGCACCGCGAAAGGCGAGTCGTTATTGGCTGTTATGAACGATTTAAAAATCAAAGGGGAGGGACCTTTAAGCCGCATAATGCACGATGATATGGTAAACAAAGAGGATTTATTGGCGCTCATCATCAACGCGGTGGATATCGCGGCACGACGGTTTCGTTTGGCGGGGATAGGTGATCAAACCAAAACGATTGTTCAACATCTTGATCTTTCCGGAAACCGAAATCGGATTCCCGAAGCCCGGCCGCTCATGGATTGGGCCCGTAACTGGCTGGATAAAACGCGTATTTATCCGCAATTCAAAGACCCGCGTTTTTATCCGATGTCGCAGACGTTTGTACTGGGAGAGATTTGGTCGTCGTATAATGAGGCCGTTGTCAGAAAATCGCTTGGTATTGCCAATGAGTGGGACCAGGAATTCATTTCACTTGTTGAACAATTGTCTCCGCAATTTTTAGAAGAAATGAAAAAGTACTTGCCGTTGATGTTTGGTTTTGATGAAGAACACCGGGTCGCTTCTGAACAATTTGTTGGTTCTCAAGATTTCTTGATGCAAACAGTTATGATGCATCGTTCGGATGATGGTAAAAAAGCCGACGGCGGCCAAGCTCCCAATTCCGGTATGGAGGAAACAGCAGCAGCGCCGTTCGCTCAAGATGAACCAGGTGGGATGTGGCCGCTCTTGGCAGCGCTTTATGAAACCGGCCCGCCGTGGTTTGGCAAAGTTTTCTTGCCTGCCTTGATTGAATCGTTGTTCATATATGTGGGACATATTTTCTTTAACAGGATTTTCCAATTGTTATTTGGTTCTTCGATTTTTCTTCTTTCTTTGGTCGCCGCGCTTTTAGCTTGGCATCTCATCCATAGTCTTGACGCGCGAGCCAAATCTTGGCCGGCACTTTTCCGATTTATTTTCTCTGGGGAGAAGGTCCTCATCAGCTGCTTAACGCTCGCCCTGTTTTTAGCGTTTCCTCCGGTCGGTTACCTTAAAATTGTTTTCCCGCATCTGTTCATTAACGCGTGGGTCTTCATTTCGCAAATCTTACGGACATTTTGGATCAAGAAAACCAATTGTGTTTATCAGCGGCTGATGGAGTTGGGTGAAGTTCGTATCGCTGAGAAAACGATTCCCAGAGCTCGGTCATTGCGAGCATCGGGGGGGCGAAGCCATCTGACGCGCTCGAAGAGAAAAATTGCTGGCTCGCGTATTTACTTTGATTCAGATTTTGTCATTGAGATGGCCGGAGAAAAAGTGACAAGACAAATGAAGTTCATTTTTACTAAACTCGGTTATGGGCACGTTCTACTTGCCGCAGAAGAAGGAAAATATGCCGACGCTATTTCGCTCTGGGATTTTTCCCAGCAACCCGGTTATACCCCCATCTGGTTAGGCGCTGACTCGGACGTTCGTCCTGACCCGTTTCTTGAGAAAATCAGGAGTATCGAATTCACCTTGCTGAAAAAATTGAGCCCTGACCGTTACGGGTACGGCGAATTTGTTCGCAACGGTTTGATTTTTCCGGGCTATGGCCTGGTCAGTCCTTTGTCAATAGCTAAGCATGGTTACGGCGATTGCAATCTGGTCGCGGAGATTGTGATCGCAGAACTCCTGAGCCACGGATTCAGCCGTGCTGATATTGAAGTCTGGTATGGGGAAATCCTAATGACCGGTGTAGGCAGGGAACCGTTAAGGCATACGTTGGGTGTTCTTAGAAATGAAGGCGTAAATTATTTATTTGGTTTTACTCCGATGGAACTTGTCGTATTCGAAAGAATCGGCATTTTTACGGAAGAAGAATACCTGGGCAGATTGGATATTCGCTGGAGGACAGAAGGAGATTATAAAAATCGGACGGTAGAACAATTTAAAATAAGGCAGTGTAATGAATTTCCGCGGGGAAAGATGATTTTTGATAAATCCAAACAAAGGGCCTCGGTTTCCCTGATCAATAGCGAATTGAAAACAGCTGAAGACGGCCTGGAGGTCTTAAGAGATGACTCCATTGCTCAGATGAATCCTCTGAGTTATAAGCGGGATCAGCATGTCCTTATTGCCGGCGGCGTATCCCAGGCACATATCGTGCCTGGAACAGATATTCTCTTTTTGTATCACTTGATACGTTTGCAGTATGTGCCACAATCGCGAGCAATTTGTTACAAGTATGAGCGTATTTCGCACGTGGCTGTTAAGAAAGAAGACTTGTCGCAGCTTAAACTTTTTGTTCGCCAACACGGAATTAAGGAATTTTATCATCACCTCGATGAGCTTCCGATGGTGCTGGGCTATGCCCCGTTTCGTGTAAATGCAGAAGCAGAAGGGGATCGCGAACTTCAAGCCAGCGCCGCGGCCGACGCCGCACTTTTTGGTCATTTGATCCTTAATACTCATCTTTCTGAAAAGCGCCCAGGCATTCCCAAATATCTATTTAGACTTTTAAAAGAAAATGCCCGGTTGTTTGAGTTGGACCATGCCTTAACGCGGTCGTCCGCGTCGGCGCGCTTCGTGGCCGGGCCCGATGTGGAAATAACGATAGCCTCGCAAGTAGAAGTGCCAAGCAATCCCGTCAGGACAGCAAAGACAAATTTTCATCACTTGCTCAAAGCGGTCGTGAAGCAGATGATCGAGGAGCGCTTCCCGCTTGATCATTACGGCATCGTGCCTTTGTTAAAAGACAGCTCAATAACAACTTATGATATGGAAGCTTACAATAAAGCCAAATGCGGGGAATGCGTCGAGCGCAGCTATTGGCTGGCACGTGAGTTGGTCGAAAAGAAAGGGATTTCGCCGGAGCAAGTTTGGGTCGTTTCCGGTCAGGTGATCTCAGCTGCTTATGGTAATAAGGAAGCAGGGCAGGGGTGGCATGTCATGTTGGAAGTTATAGAGCCCGATGGCAGCGAATCCTATATGGTTGGCATTGCCAGCATTGAGGATTTGGTTACGGGCGGGACTTTAGCTTCGGAAGGCACGGTTTTAACAAAAACGGAATTCTTGAGCCGGTTAAGCTTTACTGAGGATGCGAAGAATGGTCGTCTTCCCTACCGAGAAGGCCTGGAATTTTTAAGCCGATGCAGCATCAGGGATGTGAAAGCGATCGCAGCAGGACATTTTGTTCAGTCTTATGTGCCTGTCCAACGGCTCAAGGTTGGAGCGGGATATAAGACAATCTCGGGAACATCGTATTATGTATTTGTCATAGCGGCTAGGCTGTACGCTCAATCTCCCGAAGATGGTAAGTTGAAATTGTCTGGAATGTGGGCGCGTTCTTTTTTTATCCATCAAAATTTTTTACCGAAAATGCAAGCAGATATTCAATCCATCAATGATCCGCGGCATTTTTGTCAATGGCTGGATCAATATGAGCGTACCAATCCAGAGGTGGTCGATCTCCCTGAACCGTTGATCATTGGTGCTGCCGATGACAATGAAAAGACCAGAGCATTGGCTCAGCAGCATGGTGAAGCCATGACGTATTTGATCTTACGGATGCCGCGCGCGTCAGAACGGGATGTCCATCGGACAGCGCGGGCAGCAAATCATGACGAGAAAACTTCAGCTAACCTTGATGAGGCATTTTTATCCTTGATCCGCGAGATCGTCGCTGATATGCAGAAAAAGTTCCCGCTTTGCCAATACGATTATCTGGGATATTTTCGGCGCGCTCGAAACGATCCTGCTTACACAGCGATCCAGCTGCAAGACACCGAGGATATCGGTTGGGGCGACTGCACGCTGACCACCTATTGGATCATTAGGGAATTTCAACGCGGGGGTATTTTTTTAGAAGGTGGTTCGGTTTTGATAGGAAAAATTTGGGGAAGTCAGTTGCCTGACAACGACAAAAGACAGGTAGAAGAAATAAGGCATACATTATTGCGGGTGCAGTCGCCATCGGGAATTTTTTATTTGATTGGCATTTCCTATTTGGATGATTTGGTTTTCGGAGGTGGGGTGATTAAGGAAGAAGATTACCACAAATTTATAGTGTTTCAGATCGATGAAAAAAGGCCGCAAGGAACTTCCATAGAAGATTTTATAAGAGAAGTTCAGTCGATCTTTCCTCTGCCAATCGCACCATTGGCGCAGAGAATTAAGCAATATCTACCTGAAGAAAAGATCATGATCTTTGTTTATCCATTGCCGGTGACAGAGAGCGGGGCAATCGATTTTGTTGTGTCAGCCATCAACAGAGGGCGGATCGTGACGCGGGTTTCTGAACACGAATTGTTAGCGTGTTTCCTTCATGTTGAAAGGCGGCATTGGCAGGAGTTTAGAGAATTCGTTCGCGTTCAGAACCCGCGGGATGTTCTCAGCACCATTGAAGCTTATCAGCGCCTGCACCCGTATGATGTGAAAATTAATGTTTATTATAAAAAAGTTACAGACGCTGCTGTCCTCCGGAACACGATGTGGAGGAATAGTGAGGTGCTTTATTACAGCATTATTTATCGAGTTGTTGATGGCGAGCCGGAGGCTCCCCGCGCGCAGCCGCAAGCGAAGTCGCCGCTGCCTCATCCCTCTGCCGCCCCGCAAATCCACGCGCGAACGAAAATGACGTTGGAATTTTCCCCAACGCCGAACGTGCAAACCCAGGCATCGGCGATGACAACCGGCCCGCCTGCTGTAAGTCGACTGCCGTTTAAACCATTGAAATACGCCGCGAAGATTACATCGCAACAACGCAACCTGGTTAATCGTCACTGCCCGCCATACGATCCCGATTTTTGGTCGCAAATTTTGTTGGATTTCCCCGTCTTTACTAACGAGAAAGTTAGAGCAGAAATGATCGAAGAATGGCGCGAATTTTTTAGTATGCTTCCCAAAGGTACGGCTATCTTAGAGATTGGCTGCGGGTGCGATCCCGTTAGTCGATACGCGGTTGAAGTTAATCGGGAACTCAAAACATACGCGATCGATTACGCGCGGATTGATCGCAAATTTATCCCACCAGGCGTTACCTTTTTTAATATGTCGGCGGAGGATATTGGCACGAGCCGTCAGCCGCAAGGATTCCCGGCGCGGGTTGATGTGGTGGTTTCGCAGTTCGGCTGGGAGTACACCGAACGCGAGACGGTGCTGGCAAAGCTGTATGCGCTGATGTCCGAGGGGGGTATCCTGCGGTTCATCTCGCACCTTAAAGACGGTGTCATGAGTGAATTCGCGGTTGAGATAATTTTTGAATTTGAAGCAATAATGAATGCCAATTTAGATGAGTTGATCAGAAAATACCTTAGTGATGACTCTGACGATGACAAGCTGGGTGTCCGATTGCGTGATCGGTTGGAAACTATTAAGGATGATGTGCAGAGGCGTCTGCAATCAGTCGGAATTGCCTTTGACGAGGGATATGGGTGTTTGAAGATGCTATCTATTTATTTACAAGAAAATATGCAGGGCAATTCACGAAAATTGGGCGATTTCAATGATTTTATTCGAAGAATGAAACTATCAACAATCCTGTATTTGGTTGTGTTGGATAGAGCCGCCTTTTATTCTGAAGAGGATAAAGCCGCTGTTCTTGCCATGTTTGCTGAGCATGGATTTGCAGTCAATAAGTTCATGATCGCGACGGATAAGAAAGATCAGCCGATTTTAGGGATTCTCGCAGCGACTCGAATGCGGGCGGCAACAACTGCTCCCGCGGCGGCTTCTCAAAAGGAGACGGCAAGCACCTACTCCTTACCAATCACCAGTATATTGCTTATCTTCGGCGGACTGCTGGTCTTGAATTTGACAGAGGCACGATTACGGGTTCTTGCGGACAAAAATCATTCTTTGGGCGTCCCGCGTTTTCAAGCATACTTCCTTTTGACCGCTGCGCGCGTTCTGTTATTCCCCGTCTATATGATTGTGAGCCTGATGCCGGCGCTGACCACCATTTCTCCGCTTACCCCGAGATTTGGTCCAGAGGTCGATCATATCCCATCGGAACCAGGGCTGCATCTCGTTGGTGCTCGACGACCTGAAGCGCCGGTCTTGATTCTGATCCACGGAGTTAATCGCATGCGCACCAACTTCCAGCCATTGATGATGAAGACCGCGGGCTTGGCAGAAACATATTTGTTTTCTTACAACGACCGCTTGCCGCTTGACGAGATCTCCGCGCGTCTGCGTTTTGCGCTCAAGGAAAAATCAGAGTTAAATGGCAGAGAATTTTTCATTGGCGGCAACTCTTACGCGACAACCGTTTTCTGGACCGCGGTCATGCGGGAAGAGCCAGGTTTGTTTTTAAACACCACTGCTTTGCTTATCGTGCCGCCGCTCGCTGGTGTTTCCGAGGCACTTTGCACATCGACCTGGTGGGGCCGGGCCTTGATCCGAATGACCGACTTCGCCTTTTTACGGATATACAATCCCTTGATCCCTGCTCAATTGCGTCGGGTTGGTGTTGCCATTGAAAATGTGGAGGAAAAATACAATCTCTTTACGGCGCTCTGCCCATTCAGTGAAGAGCAGACGCGATTATTTGGCGACGCGCGAAAGATCGCGGAATACAAAGAGCGTGTCAAGGCCACGTATATCTTTACAGTGAAGTATGATCCGAATGTCCCTGACGGGATATGGTGGCCGCCGTTTAATCTTTTTGTGAAGTATTTCTGTCTTACAAGCGCTGAACGCCGCGCTTACCGCCAACGGTATGAATGCGCGTTAAAACATGCGGATGGCCGCGTCATGATTGAGTCATATGACCATTACCATGTCTTTAACAGTCCGCAATTGCATGACGATGTTTTTGAAATTGTCACAACTGGTCAATTACAGAGTAGAAAAATAAATGGGAACCCGATCCTTCCAACGCGAAATTCAGATACCGCCCCAATATACCAGAACAATGATTTTCCAAAAGGAAATATTGTTGTTTTGGCCGGTCCAAGTGGCAGTGGGAAATCGACGTTTCGTAGAAGATTTTTAGCAGAAAGTGTCTGTCCAGACTGTTTTTATTGCCGCATCGTCACGAATCGCAAACCGCTTGACAATGAACCTTATCCTCAAGAATTTCTCTTTTTATCTCAAGAAGAATTTACTGCGCAGGCACAGAGAAGGGAGATCATTTTTGTTAGAGAAAATTCTGATCGGTTGTATCAATATGGAATATTGCAAGCGGATATCGAGCTGTCACAAACGACAGGTTGTGCCGCCATCATTGAAACGAGTTCCGCGCAAGCCGTAGAAGAGATATTGGCCATTTATCCACAGGCAAAGATTGTCCTTTTTTCAAATTTTGATGATCAGCCATTGGATCAAGACAGTTTTAGGCAATTAATGAAACATTGTTCTTTCATCATTCACAATCCGATACGGCCCGATTATGAGCAGAACTCACAATGGCGAGAACAATATGAGCAATTTAGGAAATTGATGCGTAGTGAGAAACAAATCGCCAAGGAAAAATTACTAGCCGCTTCTATGTTGAGATGGACTGATGATGCGAGTTTGGATGATGTAATACCAAATGAGAATCTTTTTCTTAAAAAAATTGAAGATGCGAGAGATCAATTGAATCGCACGTATCAGGAAGGGGAGAGATGGATCAGAGGAAATGGATGGGTGCGCGTTTCGGGAAATATGCAAGAGGTGTACGATCATTATCACAATTGGCAGTGTAAGAGAAATGGTGACACCCAGTTTGCTTTTGTTGGAAAACAATTTATTTTTGATTTAGATGTGATCGCCAAATCATTGGAATGGTTTAAAGGGAATCAGAATTTTGAACGATTTGGCTATTATGTTGGCAGCACAGAAAATGGGATGATTCACATTCGAGATTTTATTCCTTTGCCTTCCTATGCTACGGATCCGGAGCTCAGTGCGGGTGGACGATCAGACATTGCTGCTAAGCAAGGTGTGAAATTTATGGGGCAGCTTTTTGATCATGATGTTGAAGTGGCGCTGGGATTGTTCGACGATAAGAAGCAGTTGTGGATACCAAAAGACGAAATGCTGTTTGCCGTTCATAGTCATCCTCAATGGTCATATTATTCTGATGGTCCATCGGTGGGAGATTGTAAGGCTGTCATGAAAGATGAGGTGGCATTTGTTTTTGGTTTAAAGAAGGAAATGTTATTTATTTACGATCATAGCGGACGATCTCAAACGGTTGTGAAATCAGGGATAGAGTTTGTCTTTTCCAGTTCATTCCCCTTTCTAATGATGATTGCCGGTGTCCTTTTTCTGAGCAAGACGCTATTGGTGGATTTTCAAATAGCAAAGAAAAGAGGATCAAGAAATGGAAGAATTGTAGTCTTGGTTGGTCCTAGTGGCAGTGGAAAATCAACATTTCGTAGAAAATTTTTGGCAGAAAGCACGTATTCATATTGTTTTAATTGCAGTGTAGCGACGACTCGAAAGCAGCGGGAAAATGAACCGCATTCTCAAGAATATGTCTTTTTGTCAAGAGCGGAATTTGATGAGAAAGAAAAGAACGGGGAGATCGTCTTTGTTAGAGAAAACTTTGGTGGTTTAGGTAAATATGGGAGTTTTAAATCGGATATCGACAGAGCACACACGAGGCGTTCTTCTGTCATTATTGAATTAAGTTCGGTGGAAGGGTTAAAGCAGATATTAACCGTATATCGAGAAGCTAGAGTTGTTCTATTTTCGACTTTTGATGATCAGAAGTCAGAAGCTGAAAATGTTAATCAACTTAAGGAGTTATTAAGAAGCCGAGGAGTTCCGGAAGATGAGTTATATCGAAGAACCGCAAAAGCAAAAATATTGATCGAGCAATTTATGAATTTTGATCCTTTCATAATATTTAATTCAATATTGGATAACTATGAAATCCAACCTAAATGGTTAAGGGAATATAAAAGATTTAAAAATGTGATAGGAAGCGAGAGACAAGTTGTTATGGAAAAAGAGTTGGGCCGGTTGGTAGGCTGGATGAGTGCTGCCTTAAGGAAACGGTTTTCAACAGGACACCCAATTTTGCAGAAGACGTCGTCCTTTCCCAAAATGGTTGAAGTAACAGAGGTTAGCAACCATCCTTCTACTCCAATAATTTCACCAATCTCCAGTTCATTTGTATTCCCATCGATGATAGATCTAATGTCACCTCTCGCTTTCGCTAGCATGACAATGATAATAGGTATGAAGATGGCCGTTGTCATCGCTGGCGTCGTAAAGCATTATGGCGGTCGGGATACAGCCTATTTAGGAACGATGTACACCGATGTAACAAAAGTCTATGTAACCGATTTTTGGGGAACGTTGCTTGATGATTCTGTTCACAGAAAGAATTATGTACCCAGGAAAAGGCTTGTTAATGAATTCGCGAAACGATTAAGAACTGGAGCTATTCAAGTGATTATTACGACATCTTCACAGAAAGCTGTTCATAAATATTGGATTCGCTATTTACCTAAAGATACCTGGAAAAGGATTGTTATTTTAGCGGATTATGGCAAGAACGCCTATCGATACAGTGATCGGAATGAATTGGTTAATATTTATAACGTGGAATGTCATTTGGGTAAGGGGTTTAATAAGAAGCATGGGATCGAACATTTTCGAGTGCGAAGGATTATAGAAGGTATGCTCAATGAAAAATGTTTTAATTGGCGGAGGTTTGCTTTTATTTATGGCGATCAAATGTCAGGGCTTAGTATTGATGGGGATATTGTTAGAGGGCTTAAAGATACTCGAGGTGTTTCAGTGGGTAATGAATTTACATCTATGGCCCCAATAGATATTAGAGATCAGATTGTTGTCTATGATGGTCAAGAGCGTGGACCGAAGGCCTTGTATGCGATTTTGAGAAATAAGAGAGTTTCTACCAACACTGAGCAATATTCGATCAATCCGGCAACTGTCTTTGCTGGTCTGTTAGCGCAAATGATTAAGGGTGCCTCTGCGGTCATTTTAGATATCACAGGAAAGGGCAAGGTCACAGTTCAACGTGAGCGATTCTGCATAGACTCTTTGGACAGTCATGTTTCTGAGTCGGTTCGTATTTTGGAAAGCGTTTTTGCCGGAATCCCAGAGGATTGGAAGGCCTGGCTTATGGACGTTTTGATTTCGGACCGCAGTAAGAATTATTTGATCTGCGCGAGGGATCAGTATGGAAAGATGATTGGTTTCATTCAGGCAGCGTTGATTTCTCAACCTAACCGATGGACGGGTACGTTGGCCAGAACGTTTGAGCACGCGAATATATCATTCCTTGGTGAGCAAGCGTATGTGAACATGCGCTGTGTCCATCCTCGATGGCAAAAAGTTGGCATTGGTCAAGCCCTGCGTAGCGTGCTTATCCAGAAATTGCAGACAAGTTCCAGTGCTGACTTTTTAATCGGGGATGCGAGGGTTTTTGTCGATCAAGACGGTCGATTCAAATCATCCGCTCCACAAGGGTCAAGCATTATTGAAGTAAGCTATAGTCAAAAATTTAAGATGATCCAAGAATTATACGTTCATCCGCTTCATGGCTATTTTCCAAGACAGAATCCAACTCATCCGATAAGAGAATTGGCGGCGGTTGTCAGAAAGGATCAAGACAGCATTTTCGTCTTTAACGATGATATGGTCAAGGTTATGAGGGGATGTATTTTTTATCATCGTTCTGTCCCGAATGAGTTTATGGGTTGGGAGGAATATAAGCGTATCCTTTCGGGAGCGTCTGATTCTGTTGAATCCCAGCCCAGGACAGCATCTTTCTCGATGTTCACTGACGGCTATGGAATAGGTATCGGTCTGCTGGTCATTCTGGGGGCGGGGATTTTCTTGATCCTTTTTTGGGGGAAGCAAGGAGGCCTGGGGAAGTGGTTCCCATTCTCGCGGCATTCGGTCAATCTCGCGGCGGCCTCTCCACCCCCCATGTTACCGAAGTGGAAGGATGAATTGCGACAAATTCTGCAAAGGGGAAATCCCAACGAACTTGGGGATCTTCTGGAACGTGTCGCTAAAGAGGAAACCAGACTGCTCTTTCAAGGAACAACTGCAAAGCAACTGGCAGAGCAGCATACCGAAATCTTTGATGCATTTTCACGCCAATGGAGAGCAGCCGACTCTTTTGGACTTGATTTTCTGGAGGAGCACTTTGATTGGTTACGATCGCTCGATGAAAGGGAAGCAGTCAATGGACATAAAGAATTGCTTGAGTTGCTATTTACGACAATCTTTGAAGAAATGGTGGAACAGCAAATCAAAGACACCAGGATTGATGATGACGAGGATAAGGAATTTTTTTCGTCAGAACAGATGGAACAGATAGGGGCATTCAAAAATAAATTTTTGTGTCAGAGTGAAGCGCGGTCTGCGGTGAGCAGACCAAGAATAAAGATTGCTAAAGAGGACATGCGACATGTCAGAGAACTGGCCTTTCTGATCGATCCGCGGCAAGGTCCTCCCTATTATGACAGGCATTCATTTCGAATTCGGGAGTCTTTTGCCCTGCTGGCAAGAAGATTACATTTTCCGCTGACGTCTTTGCCGGATATTCAGGAAACCCAGGACATCATTCAGGCCTTTAGTCGTATGTCGTGGAATCATTTGATGCGGCTGCGGCATTTTTTCGATTTGGTTGAGGGAAAGCAGAATGAGTGGTTTGATCTTTTTCCTGGTTTTACAAAGATTTTATCCCGCCTACCGGTCAGCGTGGAAGAAAATGAGCAGGCCAAGGTGATTCTAGATGTGTTCAACATGACCAGTGATTTGATCATTCGAAAGCAGTTGAATAAATGGGTGTTTTTGCGATCACGGTCAGTCCAATCAGCAGTTTCTGAAGTTAATCTAAATGATTTCATTTTGCTTTTGGATATTTATGTCTCCTTTGGTATTGCGCTTAAGCGTGTCTGCCGGGATTCCCGACCGGTATTCAAGAATGCCGCTGGGGTACATGTCTCACTTCCCGTCATAACGCCCAATAGCCAGACTATAAAAGTAAAAGGCCTTTATAGCCCGGGACGTAAATCGGGAAAATCTTCCATTGTGTTATTTCCCGAGAATAGGCAGCAGCGGGTCTTTGTTGCAGATCAGAATAGCGGCCAGTTGGCCATTGAGGACATGCAGATGCTGAATGATGTTTTGCGCTTAAGCCTTGCAGGATTTCCTGTGCCGGTGAAGCAATTAACCATGGGTCTCTATTATCCTTTTTTCATGGATGCCGAAAGAATTTCTACAGATATTAGCGATGGTTTAAGCGGAGGAACCAGTGTTATCTCAACGGTCGGGAGTACAGTTCAGCGAGCAAGAGTGATGAAGACGGATACGGGTTATTCGCCGCTCATTATGTTTGATGATAGTCTGTTTATCGGACGCATGCCCATTGAGAATGCGCGGTTATTAATGACGACATTTGTTGAAGGAGGGATCAAAGAAGGTTTTGCGTTCGTGATGAATACCGTGGGTGAGGGAACTTCCGTTTTCAGCTATCAGAACGGCCGCGTTGATTTACCACAACCGAAAAATAGTTTTCAAGAAGGTGATTATTTGGTTATGGCCACCCGATATGGCTGGCCTACAGGGATATTACAAAGCTCCTTTGGTAATGCTGGGCTAGACAATGCGATGATAAGAAATAACCACTTAGCCAATGAATCCCCTTCGAAACCCCGTCGTTCAGAGATCAAGCCGTTGGTCTCTGTTTCGGCCGCCGCTTGGAGTGATTCTTTGCGAATACGTATTTTTGTGCCAGCATTAGAAACTCTGGAATGGTCTATGGCACAATGGCCGCGTTTTGGAATAATCCCGAAATCTAATCGACTGCAATCTTGGTGTCCCGACCAAGGAACTCTATTACCGAAAAATAAACCACGCAACCATTTTATTAATGCGCATGTCTACAATCCTTCTCGAGTGAGGAGAGGCAAGTCCATGGAAGAGGAGCGATTAACGATTTTACAATCTCTGCAAGAGGTGACTTTAAAAGAAATTTTACCTGTAGGTAAGAAATTAGGCGCAGTTGAAGAAGACCTGGTCTGTTATGTAGAAAATTTGCTATCGAGTAGGAACGAACAAATGCGGTACAGGATGTCTTTTGATCGTGAGGAGGAAAATTCATCAGTAGATCCCCAAAAAATGAAAACAGCCATTCAACAACTGGCAGCAATGCTTAAAGCAATACCGTTAAAAAATGAGCAGGTTCAGAAGTTATTTCATCGTATAGCGAATCAATTATTGACCTCCGTACAATTAATGGAACCAAATAATTTAGAAAACAGAGGTCGAGATACTGACGACCATAGTGTTTCATTATTTTTACGGAAGTCAGTAGAAGGTTATCGCGAGGATCTCTCCCGGGGTTGCTGCTGGGACATCAAAAGGCGGATCATCTTTTTGAAAACGATTTTTCTTGCCGCGGTTCATCAACATCTACAGAAAGAAGTTCTACCCGAGGGCACTGATGAAGGAATATTTGAATTAGATTTTGAGGGAATTTACCATCCGTTTCTCGGTAAGGATACTGTGAGAAATGATATCAACTTACGCCAAGGACAAA
Organism: Candidatus Omnitrophota bacterium; assembly: GCA_023247795.1. Taxonomy (GTDB): domain Bacteria; phylum Omnitrophota; class Gorgyraeia; order Zapsychrales; family JANLHA01; genus JAHFFS01. The sequence goes on along the minus strand of JAHFFT010000018.1, from coordinate 26,231 downwards.
TCATGATGCTTTTAGGGCCCAATGGCAGTGGTAAGACCGTGCTTTTAAAGGCTTTACTGAGTGCTATGATGGCCGCCCGAACAAGGTTCAGTATATCGGCGCGTAAGGTTGCGGGGCGTCCCTTTGAACACATTGTCCTGTTGACTCAGGAACCATTGCATCAAGGGCATAAAGGGTTTCGTGCGCAAAACAGATTTTTTCAGGCTTTAGGTTTTGCCATGGCTGTTTCAAAGCCCGGTGTTGCGGTTGTGATCGATGAACTTTTGCGCGGGCTCGATCCACAACAATTTTTGCCGTATTATCTTGCGGCAATAAAAGAAATGGGCCGCAAGGGCGCGGTGGTCATTTCAGCGATCCACGCTGTCGATGAGCTTAATGCGCTAAAAGAAGATGCGGGAAGAGATCGGGTTATCTTTATGCAGACAAATTTTGATCAAGGCGGTCAGCCAACGCATATTTTTGAAGAGGTTGAAAGGCCGCAGCCTTATGGAGATGCCATTTATCTTGTAGCTGAGCGATTTGGGTTTCCGTATCCTTTAATCCGTTCTTGCGAATTTAATGGAGCGCGCAACAAGCAAGAAATTGACAGCAGCCAGTTCTCGCTAACATTACCCATAGGCTATGGGATAGGTATCGGTCTGCTGATTATTTTGGGCTTAGTGTACCGTCAGATCAATTTTTATAAGTCAGCTATGTCATTGCGAGCGCGACGAAGTGGAGCGAAGCAATCTTTCTCGATTAAGATTGCTTCGGCGCAAAAAATGCTCCTCGCAAAGACCACGGCTGCGATGAGACTGAGGTCACAGCGTTCGTTTTCCCGACTTGAGGTTTTTGGTTTTGCTAGCCGCTACGTGGAAAGCATGGATGATTGGCAGGGGAGGGTCACGATGCGTTCCGGCTTCCGGTTAGACACGGCGAACGTCGATCAGCAGGTTGTTCGATCTTTCCTTGAGCAAAATGCGGACGAACTTGCGGAGCATTTGGCGCGCTTGGCCCAAGACCCGCGCTTGGAAAAATTGCGGATGTTACAAAATGGTTTCAGGATCAATTTGCGATTGACCACCAAGCAAAAGGCTTTGGGGGCTGTCGAAGGTGATGAGATCAGACTGCATTGGGCGATACAGACCCGTGCCCCACCGTCGATCATCATCCAGATGGTTCTGATGGAAGAAATTCTGCATGTGTGTTATCCCGGCCAAGATGATTTGGTCCACTATTTCATCGATCGATATTTTGCCCAGCATTATTCCAAATTTAATGTCAGCCAAGCGATGAAGCAGGCTTTCAATGAGGCCATTATCGCCACCGGCTATTTGCTTTTCCAACCGGAATTTGAACACAGAGAAAAATCCTTATTAGACTTTGGCGTTTATTCATCAATAGACCTCGCGCGGGCGAAAGGGCTTTACGATCGCTATTGCGGCGGGGATGAGCTGGCCATTTTTAGTCCTCATGAAAAATTATTCATTTGGCAGTATATGGTCCTTATGGGTTTTGATGTCGCCCTTCCGGGATTGTTTAAAAGACTTAATCGGGAGATCGATAAAATCAGTAAAGATTGGGAGATTGAAAAATTGTTTTCCGGCTATCGATGGGAAGGGCCGGTCACTCGGCAGGAAAAGGCCGCGTCAATAGAGGCCAATATCGAAATCAACCCGGGGATGAAGATGCTTGATGTAGGTTGCGGCAACGCCGGGGTCATCATTGATTTGGCCAAACGTCATCCGCAGACGCAGTTTGTGGGGATTGACGCTAATCCTTACAATTTGCGCGAAGCTATCACGGAACTTACTCAGCCAGGCGCGCCGTTGTTCAATAACATCAAGTTGCATATGCGCGATTGCCGCTGTCCGATCCAGGGAGTTCCTAATCGAGGTGTTCCTTATCATGATCGCCATTTCGACGCTGTTTGGCTTCTGGAAGGTGTCATGGATGAAAAATGTTATCAGGATTCTTGGGAAAATGAAATGTGGGAAGAAGTGGTCCGCGTGACCAGCACTAATTCCGGAAAGATAATATCTTTCGGGCTGGAAGGAATCTGTTCATTGGAGGAATGTTTAGGGAAGCGGACAGAGATTTGGTTTGAACGGCAAGAACATGCGTTTTTTTCAATGAGCGATGGTAGGAGAGCAGATATCGAATTGCCGTGGGGAAGAAGACCTGACCGCAGGGGTTTGTCAGATGTTCAAGATGTTAGGACCAAGCTACATATTTTTGAATTGAACAGCCAAGAGAATTCATCGCATTCTATCAAACCTACAGCCCAGCACAAAACGTCGGCAGCGCATTTCAATTCACACCCATTTCTTGTCGGGCTTGGTTTGGGCTTGCTTTTTGGTGTCAGTTTTGTTTTGCGTTTCTGGAAGCAACGGAAAAATGAGAAAGCGGGCGTCATCTCCAATTCGAAATCCCGGATTGTGGTCATCGGCGGCGGGTTCGCGGGGATGAATTTGGCGCGGAGTTTGGCGCGGCTTGATTGTGAGTTAATCCTCGTCGATTCAAACGACTTCTTTACCTTCCAACCGCTTTTATATCAGGTGGCCTCGGCTGGTTTGGATCATCGTTCCATCATTTATCCGTTTGAAAAGATGTTTCAGGGACAAAAGAATTTTAGTTTTAATCAAGCGAAAGTTACGGATGTCCTGCCACAGGAGAAGAAAATTAAAACAACCGTTGGCGACATTGCCTATGATCATTTGGTGATCGCCACCGGCATGCGGACCAATTATTCAAAGATCCCCAACTTACAGCAAGAACCGTTGTCCATGAAATCGACAATGGAGGCTTTGGAAATCCGCAACCGTATCTTAGCAAGTTTGCGACGGTTCGATGAAGGGAAACACGACGCGGATTTGAATATTGTCATCATCGGCGGCGGATCAACCGGAGTCGAGATGGCCGGTGCCTTGGCTGAATTGCGAAGGCACGTATTCCCCCACGATTATCCGCTGATGGATCTTGAGCGCGTGAAAATCCATATCATTCATGGGCGGGGCAAGCTGTTAAATGGCATGTCTCCACAAGCCTCGGAACATGCTGAGAAAATTTTAAGACACCTTGGGGTTCAGTTGTGGTTTGATTCACGCGTCAGCGCTTATGATGGAGAAGTTTTGTTCTTAAAAGATGTTAGGAAAATTCCCAGCGAGATTGTTATCTGGGCCGCGGGGGTGACCGGCAAACTGATCCCCAGACTTGATGAATTCACTGTCATAGGCCAGGGTGATCGCATCAACGTTGATCCTTTCAATACGGTGTTAGGCCATGAAAATATTTTCGCCATAGGTGACATTGCCTGTATGGTCACTTCTGAATTTCCCGACGGGCATGACTCACTGGCACCGGTTGCCATTCAGCAGGCAGGAAATTTAGCAAAAAATTTGATTCTGTTCTTGAAGGATAAAAACAAAGCCGTGACAGGGAAGAATCAGATCATCTCATCGATGGGAAATGCCAAACCGTTCCACTATAGCGATCGCGGCACCATGGCCGCCATCGGCCGCAGCAACGCGGTTGTGGATTCACGATGGGCTAAAATTCATGGGTTTCCGGCCTGGGTCATCTGGTTGGTGGTGCATCTTTGGTATCTTGCCGGATACCGCAATAAATTAGCGGTCTTTAGCCACTGGGCCTGGAAATATTTCACTTATGACCGTATGCTGCGCGGCATGATCAAAACTGTTAGATCAAAAGTTCCAAATGGTTTGAGGAATGAGAGTGGTAAAACGAAAAATGGAACATCATCTTCCAGCGATCATTCAATCATCGGGGCTGGTCTCATCGTGTTATTGGCGACTTTTGTTTATCTATCTTCTGTCATTGCGAGGAGCAAAGCGACGAAGCAATCCGATCGTTTAAGATTGCTTCGCCCCTTCGGGACTCGCAATGACAGCGAGCCAGAAACTCCCCGCTTGAGCCTTTTCCGGGGCCGTGGGAAATGGGGTGAGTTTTACGAACGCTGGATCGCCCCAGTTGGGGAGAGTGTGGTATTCACCCTGATAACGGGAACGATAACTTTTGTGATCAGTTCCGCGCTCGAAGGATGGGGGTTATCGATACCGATCCGACTAGGGATTATTGGGGCGACCTTTTTTACCGTAGGATTTTTGTTGAGTTGGTATTTGCAGGTTATCCATTATCGCGTTGGTCAAAAAGTTGGGAATAAACTTATCGCGCTCCATGGAATTTCAATGTACGGATTTGTCCTCTTGTGGATTTTTGAAATGCAACAATTTTTATTTGCCGGCGATTTATCGAACCTCCTTTCCGTTCCTGTGATAAATGAAACCATTTTATTAGGTTGGATTTCGATTATGATTGTGTTGGTGGCAGTTCCTAAAATGGAGCTAGTTGATTACAACTCGCACTTATTGCTCGCTATTGCCTTGGTTATAGGTTCTTATTATCTGCTATTCTGGCATCTCCTCAGTGCATTCTTTGTCTTTGAATTCTTGCCTCCCGTCGCCATCTTAACTTATATGACAACCCACATCATATTTCATCTGGATTACAACCAATCCGTGCCGGCCGAGAATCGGTTGTGCATACTTGGTACGGCAGAAGCAAAGCCGGCGGCGGAAATGAAGAAAGCAGAAAAAACAGGGACAGCGCCTGCTTTTGCCGAATTGTCCGAGCAGCAAACAAAACAGCTAACTCTCTTGGCCCAGAGGTCGATGGCCGTTGGCCCAAATGCTGATCAGAGCGCATGGAGGGCAGCTTTAAAAGAGCTGTTCTTGCAGTACGAAAGATCGAACGCTTCAGCAAAAGGAACAACAGCTTGGTTAAAAGTATTGGAATCGCTTGACCCGCAGACCATGGCGTTTGTTGTCATTCTTAATCCGGGGATTTTTTCGGATCATTTTCTCGATCTTTTGATAGCAAAAGATGTTGTTGGATTGAAGGTCATGACCGATCAAGAAAAGAGCAGGCAGTTGGATCACTTTAATGCTTATGTCGAGCAGTACCGTACACAATATCAGAGTGATCCAGCATACGAACATTTTGACAGGGAGGAATATTTCGTCTGGCTCTCCTTAATTCTGCCAATGGTAAGATTCTATAAATACGAAGGGCCGGAAAAGCAGGCGGTTACAAAAATTGGGCAAAGATTTTTGGCAACCCTTCCTCAGGATATGATGTATGAGACCGATCATTGGATCAAGTCGCCCCAACATCTGTTGGGACAAGATCCTACTTTTGATGCCTATTGGCGCACGATTCAATCTTATAAATCATTAACGCGATTGGGCGAAATTAAGCTGCTCATCCTTATTCGTCTGAACGATCAGCAGGCCGCTGACGATTTCTTTTTTGCCAATGCCAGGACGGTTATTAAAATTTTGAATACCACTGATATGGATGAAATAAGCGTTGGGAATCTGGCGATCATAAAGGCAGCCACAAAATCTGACCCGAGTCTTGGATGGAGGTTTTATCGTTATGCGCACGCGTGGGTGAAGTTCTCAGTCTTAGATTATATTCAGTATCAGAAACCCATCGTTCCTTTATCCCCGTATATGAGGGATCGTATTAGACAATTAAAGAAGGATTGTCAGGTTGCCGGCATTGATTTTTTTGCGGATGCTCATCAGATAGCCACCTGCCTTCCCGACTGGTCTATGACAGATATCTCACAGCTTCAGAATTACGCTCAAACAGATCGTATTGAGCCGTTTTCACCGCTTGCTTCTGAAGAAGAACAGCAACCTTGGGAAGACCTTTTACACCAAGAATTCCAGTTGTCGTCGGAGTTTATAGGTGATGTCGATGGGTTCTTTAAGATTGTGCAAACATGGTTATACCCAAATGAATATCAGGTCTTTTATGAGTGTTATTATCATCAATTAAAATTAAAAACTGGACCGGTATCTAGAACAGAGCTAGCAAGACGTCTTGGTATTTCCTGTAGTATTGCAAATGAACGTCTTAGTCTGGCGTTAGGTATTATTCGGGTCAAGTTGACCGAAAATAAATCTTGCGAACCTGGTTCTGTGGTACAACCGGTCGCGTTTCCTCAGAGTTCAGAATTTGTGGCTATCTCAGAACTGGATCAGACCACTAATCCCAATCACGATATTCTTGTTCAGATCGCGCGGCAGATGGGGATTGCTTCTAAATCATTTTTGGATGCCTGGCCTACACTCTGGCCTCTTGAGCGATGGATCATTTATCAATCTTATTGTCCCCAGCAAAAAACTTTAGATGAGTTGGTTTTATTGATGCGGAAAAGGGGGATGGTATCGAAGAAGACCAAGCAACCTTATAGGAAATGGCATGTTTGGCGAGTCAAAGAAAATACTATAGCCATTTTAAGGGAAGGGAGATCCGGGTTGCGGAATCTTAAGGCGGTCGTTAAGGCTCAAGATTTGAATGATGAGGAATTTTCGGTGTTAATGAGAAAAACACTTGGGACATGGGAACATTCGCTCTGCTGTGCCAAGTTTGGAATTGAATATTTGAGACCGGCATCGCTTCGAGAGATAGAGGATCATATACGTTCTTTTAAACCAAGGGCCTTTTCTCGGACAGATTTTGCAACGGTTTATCTATTACAAATTAATCGATTGCGCAGGGCTGCGGCCATGGCCTTAAATGTCAAAGGGAATTTATCATCATTACCAAGCTTGGAAGAGTTGCAAGCCGCGCTGATTCTGCCTTTGGAAAAATTAAAGATGGTGCAGAAGGAAAATCCCCTTTCTCTGGAGGATATGGGGAAAATTGCCGCAAGATTTAAAATCCCAGTGATTAATATCTTAGCGGCTTGGCCGTATCTTTATCCGACGGAGCGGGCTGTTTTACAGTTTTTCGTTCGGTCCCAGCGGCCGAAGGCAAGACATTTTGCCCAGTTAGCAAGGCAAATGAAAAAGAGCGATCTGGCCCATATCGAGGATACGGAATTTACCCAACGGTGTATCTACCGATTACGTCGAGAAGCAGTAAAAAAATTGATTAACGGACGTTTTGGGCTACAGATCCTGCAAGCCGATATTGGCGGCGACCCCGGGATTCCCCAAGAGGTTTTGTATTCTTTACTCAGTGATGATGAACCGGCAAATATTTTGAATCAACAAGAACGGCTTATATTGGATATGACTTATGGTGTTAATTTTTTAAAGGCGGCCCATGATGGGAAGATCGCGGACTATGTATCGGTTGAGTGTCATAAAATAATAAAAAGAGCCAATGTTCCCTCAATGCGGAGTAAAGCAATTTTTAAATTACGACAGTTCGCCATTCAAAATACTTACGCGCAAAGCAGTATTTTGGCTTTGCGCAAGGTAAACCTAAAATTTCCTAAAAAGAAACCAGACCGTTCCGGTGGTTTGGATTTTTCGAATAAGGATTACACGGAAGCGGAATTAGTAAATCTCTTGCGGCCAGAGGTTAAAATGCCCAGCGCAACTAAAGTTTTGTTGGCCACGGTTGTCCTGCGGTATCCCTCAAGAATTGGTGAGATAAAAAGGGTTTCCAATCTAGCTGATTCATTGTCGCATCAGACCTTCCTGGCGACTCTTTCAGCGTTTCATCGTTTGGGAGTATGCCAAAGTAGCGCGCATAGACGATGCCATACCAGGTATTGGTTCAACCCGGAATATACGCCGCTTATTCCATATCTGGTCGATTTCAGCAATAAGTTGGGTGTTAGAGAAATACATATGATCGGAAAGACAGCCGTTCGGCATAGTGTCGTTAAGGGGCGTCTCGAGGAGAAGCTGAGAGAAATTTGTCAGGGGAATCCGAGAGATGCCGCAAGATCTTTGTCAAGAAGATCGTTTATCGTTATATCGGATCGTGATTTTGCAATGTGGCTTTGGAATCCAGGGCGTTCCTTAAAGGGGCAGTATCTTTGGCGCGAGGTCGATGAAATGGGGCGGATGGTATTCGGTGCAGCTGGATATCGAAGATTTGAGATCGAAGGGTTAGAGGATCTAAGCAATCAGGATGTTGTTTTAGAGCCAATTCCTCGAGAAGGAAAAGCAGAGGCCATTCATGTTTATCCAGCGGTTGGGTTTACAGCCGACAATCCTTTATTATCACCCGTCTATTTATTACTTCGTAACGGTCAGGAGAGCACTTTTACAGTAAAAGGAAATGGGGACAGTGACCTTTTTCCCGAAATATCCCAGTTTATCTCAGCCGACCTGCTGTTGTTGAGTTTTGTGGTACCGCTTATTTTGACGGTATTGATGCTTAAGGCGTATCGGGCAAGGGCCCCGACGGTACTGCTGACGTCATTGGCTTTTATGAGTGTTGCCGCGGCACAAACTCCTTCTTTCGAACCATCCGCTCAAGATCCCTACGTCCAACAACTCATTGCTCGAGGGTTTACCGAAAAGGAAGCAGAAGTCATCATTGCCGAAGAAAGGACCGCTGTCCATATGCTCGCTGTGCATCTCTTTGATGCAAAGACCAGGGAGTTGCATGACAAGACCTTTAAGCTCGAGAACCCGATTTTGCTTCTTGATGATGGAGAAATTGTAGTCAGTATCGCGCATGCAGTAATACAGGACAAGGATTTGTTAGCCATCAAGGTGGCTAGTTTTTCGTGGATGTCTCAAATTTTGCAAGAAGATCGATGGATCATTTATCAGGCGGCGATATTTCATGAGGTCGGCCATGCCCTTGATATCATCATTGACCCTGCTGTCCTCGACGGAACACCTAATAAAATTTCTCATGAATTCATTTTTGCCCTGGGTTATTTGAGAGAGCTGGACTTGGGTGCCAGATGGCAGCCGGATGATAAATGGCGTGTCTATGGAGCCAGTATGGCGATGAAAGCCTGGAAGTTAGGCCAAGCTTTGAATTCCCCGCCAGATGCGTGGAGTTGGTTGCTGAGGGTGATTAGGGGAGAGGATAAATTGGACGCGGGTTTCTTTCTGGCAAAACAGGCCCGCAAGGAAGGTCGGATATCAAATGAAAATGGTTTGGGTTTTGTTATGAGTATTGTTAATCGACCGGAACTTGCCCCTGAAAGAAAAAATGAGCCGCCAGTGATTTTTATGTTTCACAGTCAGCATTTCTCGACGATGTCAGCTGTACTTGGGTTGCTTTTATCGGCAGTGGTGATGTTCATTTTGAAATATCGGCAGGAGCGGGGAGTTTTCGACATTTTGTCATTGCAAGCCCCGCAGGGGCGAAGCAATCTTAAGGTCAACGGCGGGGATTGCTTCGTCGCTTCACTCCTTGCAATGACACAGAATGATATAAGGGCTGCGGGGCTGCCAAAGAAATTATTCGTTCCTCAAGGCCATCCGGCCCGCTTGAGCGTATTTGGTGAGAAGGAAGGGGCTTCTCAACGAATAACCCTTGTTCGGCAATATATCGATCAAACGATATCTCATGGAAAGATTGTTGATGTTAAGATCGCCGCTCAACATCAATTTGATGTTGATGATATCATTCTGCCACTAAGTGACGGAAGGGTTGTGGCTTTAGATTTGCAAGGGCACGGTGATTATGGCGAGGATTTGGAACGGGAGAGGATTCTATTTCTAAATATCGGCAAACAATTGAGTAAGAATTTAGGATTTGATTTAATCTATGCGATTGTAACTCTTTTGGGAAATGCATTTGTTCACGGGAACAGCCTCCATCGCGACCAGCCCATTTTTTTATATGTTTCTACGGATCCTAATCAACAGGATACTCGTATCCATGTCCTTGATATGGCATTAAATAGCCCAATATCAAGGGTTAAGAAGATTATCGGATTTTTTCATGATGGAACCGAAATCGAATCGGGAATTTTAAAATTGCGTACGATCGATGAAGACAAAAAGGTCACCCCATTAGGCCGTGTCCTTCGTCCGATACGTATCGATGAATTACCGCAATTATGGCAGGTCGCCAGGGGAGAAATCAATCTGGTCGGATTCCGACCAACAAGCGTGAAAGTTTGGGCAGAGCCTGATGGAGAAGCATTTCAGTTATGGAAAAAGGCGGTCATTGAGCAAAGGGTCCAAGGAGGGATTTTTTCTCCCATGTTTTTACTTTCCTTCGACGAGTTATTGCAGCATGAGGACAATGTTTGGCGAAAATTTGATTTAGAACGGAAAGCCTTATCGCTTTGCCCTAAGCTAGCACCGTTGCAAATTATCGGTCGGGCTGTTTTGTATCTTTTTTTCATTTTTGTTTATAAAATTTTTAGACTAGGGAAAAAATTTAAAGATTTATTCATGTCGAAACCAGCACCGGTTCCAACAAGAGCAGACACTTCTTCAAATGATCATTCCTTAATGGGGATGATGGTTAGTGTCACGTTATTGATTTTGGTCATCATGAATCATTTATTTGATCGTTCCGTCTTATGGCATAGGGCAGGAAGTGCCACGTTTGATTGGGGGCCGTTTGAAAATAACAATGACCTTAGCTTTTTGATCGAGAGGATGGCCGTTGCGGAAAGAACAATCCCACAATCGAGGGCCTTGCTGAAGCGTGATTGCGATCAAGAGTTGAGTCTATTGTTGCCTGGGGCAGAAGCCGCGGTTTTTGGGCAGGCCATGAATTATGCTGATGTGTTGGTAAGTGAGATCAGGGCTAGTTCTTTAAAATCTCCTATCGGATTGGAATTGGAATTCCGTCATGAAAACTTGGGACGGCTTCGACATAAGATGTCTGAAATTCATAAACTTACGACCGGGGATGTGGAAGATACTATGTATGATAAAGAATTAAGAACAAATCCCAGCCATAGTTATCAAGTTCAGCGCGCCTTATTTAAAAAGATTCTCAAATTATTAAATATCGCGCAGCGCGATGTGAGGTCAACTCAAGTCAACGTTGGCATACCATTTGATATCTGGGAAGAAATAAAGCCTAATCTTCAAAAGGAAGATTTGGAGAATGATGCCAGATTGATCATGTTTGCCCTTACGCTTGTCTACGCGAGGGATGATAGGATTAAGGACAAAACATCGCTTAAAATTGCTGGCGTTCGAAATGAAGCTTTGGACTTAAAGGGAAGAAGGTTTGTTCGATTAGAGTATGGCTTTGCCGATAGTCACCCGATTTTTCTAGAGGCCATTCAGTATTGGCATGCGGCCATCGTTAATTCTTATTTGGAAAATGGTGGACATCAAAAGATTGGTTTCGATCCTGCCCGTAGTTGCTTATGGCGAAACACCAAACCGCGATTGGAAGGTCTTCTCGGCGAAAAGTTTCAAGAGGTGTTAAAGGTTCGAGAGGCTCCGGAATATTACGGTCTTTTGATTCCTTGGCGTGAAAATAATCAAACCATACCGCAAGTCAAAAAATTATTATCTCAAAATAGATCTCAATGCGTAGGCGTTCTCGTCGGTTTGCTCATCATCGCGGGTCTCATTTATCTTCTGCCCGTCCGCGCGATTTTGAATAAGAAATTACCATCGATGATTCAGGCGCTGCGATTTGCTTTTCCCTACTGGGGGCTGATTATGGCGGTTGTTTTCTCCCTTCCCATATCATTCAGCAGGCAAACGATGATCATTGGGGCCTTTCAACCGTTGTCTGTTATTTTTATTCTCTTTCTCGCCAATCAGCAAACAACAGGCCAATCCCTCTCGGTCTCGACGTGGGCGCGCTGGATCTTGCCCTTAGTTTTAGCCTTCAATTTGTTTTACTTCCCATCGCATATAGGGCTTGCGTCTTTGGCCGTCGGAGGGATTGCTTATTTCTGCGTTCTATATTTTGGTTTTCATTTAGGAAATAATCAAAAGCGAAGGACGATTAAAGAATCGATTGATGAATTCAAGCGGATTTTACCGTTACGATGGTTTTTTGCTATTGCCGCCGCGACCGTGTTGATTTTGGCAGGGCTGCAGTTTGTTCCGGAAACGCCGATTTCTGAATGGCTGCCGTTCCTTTCCGGGGTGGCCTTTGCTCAAAATATTAATTTAAGGATTTTGTTAAACTTTACCATTTTTGTCACCGGTGCAGAGATCCTCGGCCAGCTCCTGAATTTAAGAAAGGCAGGTAACCCTCATCCGCGGCTTAAGGATGATTTTGACTGGATCAAAGTCGCCATCATTTTCAAGTTGACCGTCGGGTTTTTCAGCGGGTTCTGGCCGTTGACGTACAGTTGGTGGCTGCCCGTGCTACCGCAGGTCACGATCGGTGTTGCTGATCAAATGTTCACCGGCGTGATATCGGTCTTCATCATCTTCTTTGTTTATGGGATGTGGGAGCATTTTAAGGAAAATAGGCAGGGTCCGAAAGCTCTTGATCAACCGGAACGAGTCGGCAGCCTCTTCGAGGTTCCAGGCGATCAGGCATTTTCTTGGAATGTCGACGCTATTTTTGGGCCGAGCATGATCTTTGCCGTTGCTGTTGGTTTACCGCTTGTTTTCGGATTGAAAAGAAACCTAAGTGCGCGCAAGCGGTCATTCCGTGCTTCGGCCTCGGTGTTAGATTCAATCTATAACCGGCTGGAAGAGGTCTTTAACCGGATCGCGCCGGAAATCCAGTCGGGAGATGATGCTGTTCAGTGGTTGATCAGCGTGCGGGAACGGCACCTGTCGTTTGATTTTGCTGAGCAAGGCGAGAATATGACTCCGCGTGAGATAGAAGAAACTTTTATTGATCTTTTCAAAAACGCGCGCGTCGCTGGGGCAAATACGAAAATTGGTTATCAGGATAAGGTGGGCGCGGAATTCAATGCCGCTGTCACGAGCCGCGATCAGATCAAGAATCCAGCGATTTTATTGATAAGCAGCCTGATCCGGCATTTGGAGAAAGATCCATCTTCGCGACAAAATCATCAGGGTATCCGTCGGGCCGCCAAGGTGATCGTTCGCTATTATCTCCTGCATCCATTGTTGATGTTGACCTTACGGATTTGGGACGAAGAGGAAGCGGGCATGGATTGCAACCAGCGGTTAGACCAGATTCAGCGGTTGCTCGACGCTCTGCAGCAAGATCATCAGGATGGATTGGGCGCGTCGATTTTTGTTAAGAAGGCCGGTACCCTGTTGTTTTTAGCGGCGCGTTACGGACATCTCTACACGGAATTGCCTTATTTGGATCATTCTCGTCGGATTATCAGCGATTTAAGGGCAGATCACCGTTTGGATTATTTGTTGGCGGAGACCGCGCACATTTCCCAGCACCTTATTTATCAGCAATACTTGTGTAACCCTATCTGGTTCGAAATGCCGCATGATTGGGATTTGAAACAGATTGATCGGGCGTTAGTTGTCGTCGAAAAGATGCGGGCTTATAATTCCCCGGACTATTCGGCGATGGTGTTCAACGCAACGGAACTTTTAAAAATGATGGAGGTGAACCCGGAGCAAAGGCAGATAAACGAGGTTATTCGCATGGGGCTTTTAGCTGACCAGCGCGGTTTCATTAACCGCGAAGCTTTGGAATTTAGTTTTCAGTCGTTTGTATTTAAGAGCAACGAGTTCGCAGAAAGCGCAGGTGAATTGGTTCATTTGCTGGGCGAACAAGATTATTGCCGTTTGTTCCAGGCCTTTATGAGAGGAGAGGATGGACCCCAGGTACGGGATTATTTAACGCGGATCGTTCCGGAAGCTCAGCGACGAGTTATGCCGGCTTTCTTTGAACGAATTGCGGAACACGCGATTGATGCCGAACTGTTTGAGCATTTTCCTCCAGAGGGAAGATCATTGGTCCAGGTCCTTAAAGCCTGGTCGCTCAATCCCCGGCGGGAGGATGTTCTTCATCAAACGGAATTGGTGGATAAAATTCATGCGGATCAAGTGAAAAAAATTCTTCAGGGGATTTTTAATTCATTTGATCGTGTGGCGCTTTCCGAAACTTTAAATGAATATTTTAAACTGTTGAATAGGCATGCCGATCGCCTTGCCGCGCCTGTTGAGTCAGCTGACCAAAATCTCGTCGATCTGCCCCATTTGGCCAAATCGCATTTATTCACATTTCATAATTTGCACAGCACCGCCGCCGGATACGTGGATTCTGCCCTTGACGAAGGCAAGGAAAAATATGGTTCCGTGTTTTATCTGCCGATCGAGGATGGACTGTATTGGACGCATGACGACCCGCAAGCCAATGATCAAATGATCTGTTCCATGCAGAGGCTGGAAGACCTGGGGTATCTTTATCCCCAGCGTTTTTATGTGCCGGTTTATCGGGAAGATGTGAGGTCGCACCTTTGCGCCAAACTCCCGTGGCTGTTTGGCAATATTAACGGAAAATCCCGCAAGAGTTTCCGTGACGGAAGTGGCGTTCTTCTCAGCGCCAAGAGGAAGCCAGATACGTTGTTAAGTTATTTGGCCCAGAAGAATCATTCCCCACCGAAAGTTGGTTCAAATTTTAGCGTAGTGATGCCTGTTCTTACGGGAGCGATTTTTATCATCGCGGTTGTTATTCTCTTAGCGCAGCAAGGGGAGCATCATGCAGCAGCGTCTCAATTTAGTTTTATCAATTTTAGTACCGCTTTAATCGGCCTTATTTCTCTATTTTTGATGAGCGTTGCTGCACCGTTTCAGTCAAGAGCAGAGAATCAGAATGATCAACCCGCGCAATCCGCAATTGCCACGCCCCAGAATCAACCGGTTGATCTACTGAAATCAGATCCTACCCGTATTAAAGCCTTCAGCGATGCCGAGCGGGAATGGTTAAACCCAACGGATACTTTCATTAATGTGCAAAAACCAACGATGAACAATGATTCGCTCAAAGTTGATTTTAACGTCAACAATGGCGGTTATCAATACGCGGGGATCACGCTATTCCCTGATAGAGTGGATATCCGGGCCTTTAACGCCATTAAAGTCAGGGTCATGCTCAGGGGCGGTGAGCTATTGAAAGTCAGGCTTGAATCGACAGTAGGCAAAACGATAGCGGATAAGAGTCAGGATATCTATTTTGATGATCCGCGAATTCTAAGAGCGGATCAGGATACGTTTTTTATACCCATTCACATTTTCGGTTTTCTCGATGAGCAGTTGGCCAGTATGAAATTATCATTTTTGTTTGATCGAACCGGAACAGCGGAATTTTGTGAAATTGCTTATGTATGGAACCATGATGTCGCTCAAGCCCAGAAGGCATTAGAGGACAACGTTCTTCCAGGTGTCAGAAGATATGACAATGGCTGTATTCTTTGGAATCCAGGAAGTTTATCCGGATGGAGAATTGAGTCCCCACCCGCCGGTGTTGGCCCCGCTCAGGAGCTGATTTATCCAGACGAGGATCACAATCTTATTATCACAACACGACCGGTTAAATTGAGCACATTGGTTGAGAAGATGAGGGATCCTAAACAAAGATGGGAAGTCCGTGATCGGGTTAAAGTCATTCTCGCGGATCCTGTGGATATGAGACGCGATTACCGAGCCGGTCCTGGACGATATATTTTTAACACCTTTATTCCGCAGCCGAAAACAGTGACGCGATCACATCAAGGGAACATGGTCCAAGAGGGGCCTCAGGTGAGTACCGCCATGTTTTTTTATACCGAAGATAAAAGCGGAATCTATCATGAAATTGATATGGAAATGGGTTTTGGCCAATGGCCTGCCAGACAATCACGGCAATTGAATGAAAATCAGGCGCAAGGTCTTTTCACTGTTCATCTCTATCCCATGAGTGTTGTGCCGTTTGTGGTCACTTATGATGAATGGCATGAGTATATTGTTGACATAGGACTCCGAGACGAAAAATATTGGGTCGAATTTTATTTGGATAGGAACTGCGTCACACACGTTGATCTTCAATACGGCAGCGAGATTCAATTCGTGGTTCTTTTGAGTGCGGAAAATTTTGAATGGATGGGAGACCTGCCAACGGGGCTGCACAGCTATGCCAGATTTGGCCGCATTTTTTACATGCCTACTGTTATTGCAGAAGGTGTCGAGATCAATCGCCTAGATAAGTTTTTGTTCCCCTATCTGCAATCGACAGAAAACAAAGAGCTAAACCCTGCTTCACCCAACTCACATTTTATTGATCTTACCAGCCCGTTTGGTTTTATCGGCGCGGTAGCTATGGTACTCTTTATGACTTGGGGAGATATCGCATTATTAGGTTGCTCGTTATTTTTCATCTTCTATGGTAAAGGTATCAAGCAAAGTTGGAAGGCGTTACAACAACGCGTGTCAAGAGATCAAGATGTTAGGTTATTCGTGATGTTGGCTGTCTCGTATTCAGTGGTTCATGTATTATTCTTTGATTCAAAGATTTTTTTCCAACTTTCAGCGGTCATTTTTGCTCCTATTATTGAAGAATTTTTTTGGAGAAAGATTGTCTATACAGATTTAAAAAAGCTTGTGGGACGATTATCCGCAGTTTTCATCAGTTCAGTCTTTTTTGCATTGAATCATTGGCAGACATATCAATTCGTTCTGGCTCAATATATGGGTGCTTTCATCTTGGGGGTATCATTTAGCCTTGTTTTGGATTTTTCCGGATCTATCAAGCTGCCGATATTGATGCACGCGTTGTTTAATCTTGTCTGTGTGCTTGGGTACGTGAAAATTAAAATTTCAATGTTTTTATTGTCGGCATTGATTGTGCTTGTTGGCGTTTGGCATGCAATTTCTCAGAAAATCGAAAAATTGTCGGAAAAATTACGGGAAGAATCAGCAACTCAATCGAATTTCGGCGGGATCAACACCTGGATGGGCTGGTTGGCTGTTTTTGTTTTGGCGCGGATATTTGTAGAACTGAAATCTGACCGAAGAAGAGCTGTCACCAAAATTTGGAAAAGTGCCTATCCATTAGGCAAGGCCATTCTTTTGACAGGGGTTCTTGGGGCCATCACCCTTTGCGTAATTTTAGGTAGAAAAGTTGTCGAGAAGTACTTCGCTCATCGATATTCACCACCGTCGAACTTGGTCCAGCCAGCTACTCACCCAAAAGCGGGCAACGAGTTAGTCAACTCTGGTTCCGAATCACTGTGCCTGCCGGAAACGTATAAAACCGGACAACGGTTTTTTGAAGGTGTGATTAAGTTCATGCCGTGGCTGCCGGCCTGGGTGAAGCAGACGTTGCTACATCCGGCAATGACCGAGATTTTTGTGGCACCGGTGGTCGAGGCTTGGGCTATTTTCAATATTTATGAGATTGATGAGTTTTGGAATTCTCACGACCATCAAAACAATTGGCAGAAATTCGCTCGACTGTTGGGAATGCTATTCATCTACGGCAGCATGTTGGCTGTGCCGGCCTGGGTCAGTTGGTTGTATTGGCCGTGGGGTAATTACGATATCGAGCTTGGTGTCTTTTTTGCTTTTTGCTCTTTTATTGGCGGACTGTTATTCGCGCTTTCTATCGGCTATGGACATGGAGTAGTGGAACGCGTCCTATATTTCATGCTCGCATTCCCGACGCTGATTATCAACGTCACTACGCATTTCCTCTACAACCTTTTATCCAACCTCACCCGCGTATTGGGCCCGGCCCGCCTGGCGCCGTTGAGTCTATCTTCATTAGTGCATTTTTATTTTTACTGGCGATCGAATAAAGAACAGGCAGTTGTTTCTTTAACGAGTGGGGGCGGTTTATTGACGATGGGCCGAACTTATCAGGCCGGCCGGAAATTTTTTAAGTGGATCAGCCTAGGGCATTGGACACCGTCGAAGCGGGTCATTGAAATCCTTTTTGCCCCGTTCTATGAATTGCGTTCTACCCTTCAAAGCGGATATTTTTCCGCGCATGATCCCCAATCGGAGTTTAGACGTTATCGACGGGGAATAGGAATATTGGCGATCAGAGCGATGACCATTATCGGCTTTGTCTTGGGTTTTGTTTTATTATACCGTTGGGTTAATTGGTTGGGATTATGGGGTGTTCTGCTGCCATTTCTTTTTGCCGCGGTTTTTAATATTTTGACGCATATGATTTATAACATCTTCAATCCCGGTGCACCGTTGACGTTAGAGGCTAAGGTCGAGGCTGAGCAAAATCTTGCCGAGCGTCCCCAGCAGCAGGAAAATCAGGATCAACAGGCGCAGGGAGCAAAGCAATCATCAGATACGAATCGAATTGTTCAAAATCCACCCGTTGAAACCGGCGATCCGCGGTTGCCGGCCGGGCAAAATCACCTTATCGGGAATAAAAATGAAAGTGATCTGTTGGATCATTCGCAAGATGCTTCGCAGAGCGAATCGCCTGAGGCGGTCAATCAAATAGAGCCGGTAGATCAAGAATTGCCCAATGCTGAAATTTTGAAAGGACCGGACAGTGAGTTTGCTAGCCATGACCAGCAACAGCCGTCAGAATTTTCCGCGAAAACATTGGCAGGAACACCTTCTTTTGATTCCAACGACAGTGACGGTGATTCAGCAATGGGGATTACTTCCCTTCATTGGGTAAGGAGAGGGGATTTTTATCTATACGACAACTACTGGGGGGGACGTGATCCTTTTTATGACCGTTGCCGGGTTTGCCCGATTTCCGTTGGGGATCCGTTGTTCCCGCAGCCGGCCCCGGTGTCAGTGCTGTTTCTGGTGCCGCTCAGCGACGGTAAAATTCGTCTGATCTTACCCATCATCAATCCGCAATATTTCCCAGCGGTGCCGCCAACAATGCCGAATTTTTATGCCGCCCTCAAGCGCCTTGAAGCGGCCGAACGGGACGCCCATTTTCCGGTCCGTGTCACGCCAGATGTTAGAACTCGACTCTTGGTCATTGTGAACCCCGTAGGGGCGAAACCATCTCAAGAGATGAGATTGCTTCGTCGTTTTGCTCCACGCTATCACACTCATGGAGAGAAAAATTCTTTGAAGGCCCAGTTATTTGAATTTGTCAAACGTTTTCCAGATGTCATCCTACGGATTTTTCCCTGGGGCCCATTTGAACGGATCCTCAAGCCGCTTTTTGAGACGATTCCCGTTGATCTCGATACCCGTCGCAAAGACGTTAGCTTGAGCGTGAGTAGACTCATATCTTCTCAGAAGGGTCTGGCCAGGTGGGTTGAGACGAGGAGCAGGTTGATGGATTTGATCCAACAAGAAACGACGCAGGTCACCAAAGTCACCCAACGAAACGCGTTATCACAGCATCTGCAACATGAGGAATTATTGCAAGCCAAACGTGGCCATCGAGCGATGTTGTTAGCCGAGCAGCAGCCGTTTTTCAATGTGTTGTTTTCCGGTCTCTGGTCGGTGGTTCTTGGGTATGCCGCAAAAATTGTTAGCACCTACCAAGACGGCGGTCGTCCGGCAGGGGTGCTATTTTTAGCGAAAGCAGAATATTGTCAATTGCAAGCCGGTCACTGTGGGGTTAGATATATTTATTTGCGGATGGTGTCAAAGATCTTTGGAATCGCGCTGGTGAAAGACGCGGACCAAAATCGGTGTCATGAGCGCTTGCAAAAGCAGGACGTCATTCCTTATGTCGTTGTTGCCGTGATTTTGCTCATCATTCAACCTTTACTGACCTTTGCCGTGATTGTGGTGGGGTGGGGGATCCTCGTAATCTTCGCCCATCTGAAATGGTGGATATACCAATACTATTTTGACCAACAACAACCGTGTTTTTACGTCACCCACCTCGCAGGTCAGAATTCTGACCTGCGAGGTGAGAATTTAACCGGGGTCTGCTGTCAACCCTGACCTGCGAGGTGAGAATCTTAGGTTCTAAGGAATTGTTTGTCCAAAAAGGCTTCACTCATTTCGATGATCGTGGGGCGGCCGTGCGGGCAGGTGTAGGGATCGCGGGTCTTAAGCAGTTGTTCACGCATGAATTCGGCCTGCTCTTTGCCGAGGCTGTCGCCGGCCATGATCGAGGCGCGGCAGGCTCGACGAGCCAAGCTTTCATGGTCGGAGCGGGCCGGATGTTCTCCGGCAATGATATCTTTAAAAGCCTTGGCTGGATCTTTGATCAAAACTGGATAGGTATGAATGGCGATCGTGTTTTCATTGAACTGGGTGGTGGAAAAACCCAGTTCTTCAAACTGATCTTTCGCTTCCTCCCAGATCAACATGTCCGTTAACGTTAACTTGATCAAATAGGGCGCCAAGAGATGCTGGACTTCCACCCGGCTGTTTTCCATCTGTTTGATCAAAAGTTCAAAGGTGATCCGTTCCTGGGCGGCATGCTGATCAACCACCAGCAAAGATTTCCCCGACTCAAAAAGTAGAAATTTATCGATGAGCGTTCCGATGAACTGGGCCTGCTGCAATTTGCCTTTCAAATTTTGCTGTTTTTGCTGAAAAAGATTCTCTTCAAAGGCGGAAGCATAGTCGGCGTTAGGAAAGGAATGCTGTTCGGTTGGTTTGAAAGGGTTTTTTTGCTCGGTCTCTTCAAACATCTCCGACGGGATGCGTTCGTTGAGGAATTTTTCTCTTTTGGCTGTTTCAAAGATGGCCTTGTGCAAAATGGACTCGCCCGTTGTTTGTTCCATAGGTGTTTCCGCACTCTTCATCGATCCTGTCGTCATCAGTGTCTCTTCGCAAAGTCGGCGCAGCAAGGACGCCACCAATTTTTCATTTTGGATTTTGACCTCGCGTTTGGTGGGATGGATGTTGACATCGATTTCATCGCCAGGATATTGGATGAAGACGGCAAAAAACGGATATTGTCCCTGCGGCATGATCAGCCGAAAGATTTCGTTCATATGATAGCCAATGCTTTTATTTTGCACCGGACGGTTGTTGATAAAAATGAACTGCAGGTCTCGTCGGGAACGCGCGACATTGATGTCCCCGAGAATCATGTGCAGTGCTATTTTCTCTTCAGTGATCTCGCGTTTGGCCTCGAGCAAGTGGCTGGGTTCTAAGTTGAGCGCTTCAGCGACACGTTGTTTGTGATTTTTTGTTGGTTGCAGATCAACAAGTTTTCGGCCTTGGTGGGTGAGTAAGAAGCGCAGCTGCGGATAGAGCAGGCAGTAGGGAGTGAACGTGCTCAAGATTTGGTTCATCTCTGCCGTGTCCGATTTTAGGAATTTCCGTCGAGCGGGTGTATTAAAAAAAAGTTCTTTGATTTCCAGTTCGGTGCCGGCGTTCATCACGATGGGTTTGCGGTTGAGCCTTTCACCGCCGCGTAGATGGATTTCCCATCCCATGTCCTGGCCAACGGTCTTGCTACGCAAAGTAACATCGGCGATGGCGGCGATGCTGTAAAGTGCTTCCCCACGAAATCCGAGTGAATGGATATTGAACAGATCGTCGAGACTTGTGATCTTGCTGGTGGCATGACGTTGGAAAATATTTTCGATGTCATCTTCAGCAATGCCGCTGCCAGTGTCTTTGATGTGGATGAGCGATCGGCCGGCCTGTTTCAGATGCAGTTCAATGCTTTTGCTGCCGGCATCAAGCGCGTTTTCTAGCAGTTCTTTGACGACCGAAGCTGGACGTTCAATGACTTCACCAGCGGCGATCTTACTGACAATATCAGGTGAAAGGGTGTGGACTTTGGGCATTTTTATAAAAGTCGCAAGTGACAAGTCTCAGGTCTCATGTTGCAAGTCCCAAGTGAAAATTTTTTTAACTTCTCACTTGTGACTTGCGACAGGCAACCTGTTTCATTTCCTGCAATTTATTCAACGCCTCAATTGGCGTCAATTGGTTGATATCCATGGCTTGCAAAGTTTCTTTGATTTTGTTCAATATGGGATCTTCTTTGGGTGTTAAGAAAGAAAGTTGGTCCTCACCGGACTTAAGCGATCTCGACTGCTGAAGCCCTTCTTTGAGGTTTCCTTGATTTTCCAAATGCGACAAAATATTTTTTGACCGCTTGATGATATCAGAGGGAAGGCCGGCAAGTTTGGCCACGTAGATCCCGTAACTATCGTCGGCGCTGCCGGGAACGATTTTGTGCAAGAAGATGATTTCTTCCTGCCATTCTTTGACCGCGACGTTGTAGTTTTTGACTCCAGGATGATCTTGCGCTAAGACCGTCAATTCATGGAAGTGGGTGGCGAATAAAGTCCGCGCCTTGGTTTTTTGAAAATGTTCCGCCAGTGCCCAGGCCAGGCTGAGCCCATCGAAGGTGCTGGTCCCCCGGCCGATCTCGTCGAGGATCACCAAACTGCGTTCGCTGAGGTTATTGACGATGTCAGCGGCCTCGGTCATTTCTACCATAAATGTGCTTTGTCCTTTGGTGATGTCGTCGTGCGCGCCGATCCGGGTGAAGATTTTGTCCACGATACCGATATGCGCTTTTTTCGCCGGAAGATAACTTCCCATCTGTGCCAGGATGACCAAGACCGCCACTTGCCGGATGTAGGTTGATTTTCCAGCCATATTGGGTCCGGTCAGGATGATGAGATGCTGGTCAAGGTTGTTAAGAAGAATATCGTTTGGAACAAACGGGCTCACCGCGGCCTTCTCGACGACCGGATGGCGGCCCTCTTCAATATTGATGGTGAGATCTTCAGTGATTTCTGGCGCGATGAATCCAGCTGACAGCGCGAGCAGCGTCATTGAAAAAAGCGCGTCGATGGTGGCGATGGCCTGGCTGAAATTGTGTAGGATTGAGGAATGCTCAAGGATTTCCCTCTGCAGATCAGCAAGGATCCGGTTCTCGATCTTTAAAATTTTTTCCTGCGCAGTCAAAATCTTTTCTTCGAATTCTTTCAATTCCATGGTGATGAAGCGCTCGCCGTTCACCAGGGTCTGTTTGCGTAAGTAATCCGACGGTGCATTTTTTACCTGGGCGTTGGTGATCTCGATGTAATAGCCAAAGACTTGATTGAAACCGACCTTGAGGGTGTTGATCCCGGTCCGTTTGATTTCCTGCTGTTGGTATTTCTGCAACCATTGGTTGCCATTTTCGCGCAGGTCTTTTAAGGCGTCGAGTTCCTGGTCAAATCCTTTTTGAATGACCTTGCCTTCGGTCTTTGACAGCGGCATTTCCGGATTGACGGCCCGATTGAGAAGATCGCGCAGCTGAGGGACGTCCTCGACGGAAAAAAGCCGGTTCTTGGATTTGAGTGCCACAAGTGAGGCCTGAATTTCTGGGATGAGGCTTAAGGCGTTACGGATCGCCAAGACATCTTTGGGCTGCGTGTAGCCACAGCTCAGTTTGGACAGACATTTTTCAACATCAGGGATAACACTCAAATTTTTTTTCAAAGATTTTTGGATGTCGGGCTGTTCTTTGAGCAGGGTTACTGCTGCCTGGCGCTGCAAGATATCGGCCGGCCGCTTGAGCGGATGAGTGAGCCAATAGTTGAGCTTGCGTCTGCCCATGGCGCTTGAGGTGAGATTGATTGTCTTAAATAGCTGATCGAGCTCCAAGCCATAGACGGCGGCTGGTGAGATGAAAGCATAATCATCATCGGCGTAGAGTGAGACTTTATCAATGTGTTTTAAGGGCTGCTTGTTCATCTGTTTGAGATATTCCAAGAGCGCGCCAGCACTCGCGACTGCCGAGCTGCGGTCTTCGATCCCAAACCCGCCGAGACTCTGCAGGTTAAAATGTTCACAGAGGGATTTTTTGGCAATGTCGGGATTGAAACACCAGTCGTCATGCGGGCTCAAAATGATATTTTTGGCCCGCAGCAGTGGATGGCGAAAGATGTCTTTGATCGCGGTCTCCTCGCTGATGGGATACACGCATTCGTAGATCGGGAGTTTGGAAATCAATTCAATGACACGCTGCGAGGTTTGGTATTGATTGGTCTGGATGGCGCCACAGGTTGGATCAATGAAGGCGACACCCAAAGCCCCGTCAGACTTTTTGTGAGGGTTGAGGCATAAAAGATAACGAGCGTCCTGGGAATTCTCGTCCAGATAAGTGCCAGAGGTGATGATGCGGATCACGTCGCGCTTGACGATCCCCTGGGCCTGCGAAGGGTCTTCCAATTGTTCGCAGATCGCGACTTTTTTTCCGGCTTGAATGAGTTTGGCGATATATCCGTCGGCGGAATGATAGGGGACCCCGCACATCGGCACTTGATGATCGGTGCCTTTGCCGCGGGCGGTCAAGACCAAGTCTAAGATGCCAGACGCGGCCAGGGCGTCGTCATAAAACATTTCGTAAAAATCGCCCAGACGGAAAAATAAGATGCAGTCCTTATGTTGGGACTTGATCTGCCGATACTGACTGAGCATGGGGGTTGCTGTCATCATAGGTCGCTTAAGGGAAACGGGGATTAAGTTCATATTTTATAGCACAGATTCGCGAATTGCGCCAACCCCTTTTATCAACCCACCTCGCAGGTGGGAGCGCAACCCCGGAGGTTCAAGCAAAGGCGGCGGAACAGAGATTTACGGGAGTTAGATTGACAGTGTTTCTCAACAGGTGATATAATTTTTCAGTTCAACAAAAAAAATATGAAAAAAATCGCTATTCCGCTATTTTTAATCAGTCTGGTCCTCATGATATTTTCTGTTGTGTCTTTCTCGGCGGAGTCCAAGCTCGTTGTCGATGATTTGGTTAAAGAAGGAAAAATCCTTTATCAAAGGGGTGATCACGAGCAAGCCATTCAAGAGTTGAGCAAGGCGCTCATTCTCGACCCGGATAACAAAGAAGCAAAAAAGTATCTCAAGAAAATGGGTGTCAGCGAGAAGGGTTTGTATCAGCCGGAGAACCCAGAGATCACCCGTCATCTGCAGCAAAGCCAAGAAATTGAAGACTATAAAAACCTTGTGAACGCGATCAAGGATGAAACTTTTCATCAGAAACAGCTCAACGAAAAATTGCAGAATGAGCAAGTGGCCCTGAAAGACATCATTGTTAAAAAGGAACACCGGAATCACGCCCTGAAGGTGGAATTGGATGGAGTGCAGCAGGAGAAAGACGCGTCGTTTTCAAAAGACCATCAGCGGTCTTATTTGCTGGAACAGGAGGAGTTGCTGAAGTCACAAAAAATTTCGAAATTGGACACGGAAATTGCTGATTTGAAAAGCCGTTTGGACGACAAGACGCGGGAGATGGAAGATAAAAGTAAGACGTTGGAAGGTATTGAAAAACGGTCCACGGATTTGGAAAAGCAGTTAGGGAAATTGATTGATGATCGCATTGCCGAGCGGGAAAAATATTTGAAGCAGATTGAAGAATTGAGAAAAAATTCATTGGAGAATGTCGAGGTCTCATCTGACCAGCCGTCTAATCTTTCGTCGGTAACGGATGCTTTGACGGTGGCACAGATGCGAAATCAGATGGGCGACATGGAAAAAGAATTGAAATTTTTGCGGTCGCAAAAGCGGGACTTGGAAAATGTCCAGGCGCAAAGAGGTGTTGGTCGGGTCAAATTGGAAAAGCAGACCGTTGATATGATCAAACGCAAAGATGATATGATCGCGGAATTGAAAACAAGCTTGGCTTCGGCGCGTCAGGCGATAGCGGAATTGAAGCAGAACGGCGGTGCCGGCGGCAAGCCGAGCGCCCAAGCTGTTCAGCAGGAGTTGAATGAAGTGAAAAGCAAGCTGCAAGAAGTGCAAAATGAATTCGCGCAGAAGAACCAGGAATATCAGGTGCTCGAGGACCGGCTGCAAGACACCCAGCAGCGTCTGGATGTGGTGCAAAAAATGCTTGAAGATAAGGAACGGGAATCTCAGGACACGGAAAAGCAGATGCAGGATTTGTTGTTGGAAAATCATCCTTAATGAACCATTTTTTTCTGACCCCGTAGGTCCACCCCGCAGGTGGACCTACGGGGTCAGAATAGGGGAGCGACATGGATCAATATCTCAGTATAGCATCGGATGTTAAGTTAGGGAAAGACGTCAAGTTCCACAAGTTTGTTAACCTCTACGGATGCGTGATCGGCGATCATACCCAGTTTGGCACGTTTGTCGAGGTGCAGAAAAACGCCTTGATTGGCAGTCGCTGCAAAATTTCTTCCCATTCTTTCATTTGCGAAGGGGTGACCATCGGCGATAACTGTTTCGTTGGTCATGGGGTCATGTTCATCAATGACAAACACCCTGTTGCCACCAAAGCCGACGGACAAATGGAAACCGACCGCGACTGGCGGTCCCGTTTTGTCAAGACGACGGTCGGCCGCAATGTCTCGATCGGCAGCAATGCCACGATCTTGGGAGGGGTCAGCATTGGCGACGGGGCCCTCATAGGGGCCGGCAGTGTGGTCACCAAAGATGTCCCGCCGGGAGAGATCTGGGCTGGGAATCCCGCCAAACGTTTAAAGAAGGTTTAACTTAGGTTTCAAGTCTCATGTCGCAGGTCTCAAAAAATTTGTACTTGAGACTTGTGGCTTTGGACTTCTTACTTTCTAGTACCGTCCTACAAAGTAACAATCCAGTCTTTTCCAGTCAATAGATGAGCCTGAATAAAGAGAGTTTTAATTTGATTGAAAGATTTGAGCAAAAAGATCCTTTCTTTGGGTTTGAACAATTTGAGCCATTTGATTATCCGTGTGA
>JAHFFT010000044.1 GCA_023247795.1 Candidatus Omnitrophota bacterium | reverse complement strand
ATGCCCAGTCCCTTTGTAATAAATCCGGTCTTCCCGTCCGTCAATCGAGACAATGCTTGTGTATTGCGTAAAATCCGAAATGGCCTCTGACGTTTTATCCAATAAATATTCCAAATCCCGTACCTGCTTTTGATACTCGGTTTTGATCCGCTCTTTCTCTTCGGCCAGAAGCTGAATTTCGTTCATCAGATGGTCCACATAATAGCGATAGCCCTCCTGAGTTGGCATGCGGCCGGCAGAGGTGTGCGGATGGGTCAACTGCCCTTCTTTTTCCAGATCCGCCAAAATATTGCGGATCGTTGCTGAACTAAAATCCAAATGATACTTGTCGGCAATGAATCCGGAACTGACCGGATTGACCGTGGTGATATACTCACTGACCACAATCCTCAAAACCAAATCTTTGCGCAGTTTGTATTCGGAATCTTTTAAGGTCATCCTCACCCCCGTTTTTGAAAGTGGCAAGTCGCAAGTTGCAAGTCTCAAGCAAAAATTATTTGAGACGTGGGACTTAAGACTTGTCCCTTTCGTTGGTTACCATCTTTAAATGATAACGATGTATCTATAAGGGAAATAATGAGTTAATGGTTATCCAAAAATTTAGCACTCAAGCACGTTGATTGCTAAAATAGTATAACAAAAACCTGCTCTTGTCAATAAAGAATTTTTTTGCACATTATAATTTTTTGAGCAATTTTTGAAATTCAGAGAGGATTTGGGGAAGCTGAGCGAACAGCTCATCAGCAAATTTTTCACTATAAGAATGCACAATTTGATTACGCCAATCCGTCATGTTCAGCCATATGTCGTTATAATCAATCAACTTTTGCTGATAAGCCGCCTTGATGCAGTCTTTAGGAGCGGTACAATCCACCCCCTTCTTTTCCTGCAAAAAGGCCCGCGCCGCCTTCCAGGCCAAGTCATAGGTGAACTCAAAACGTTTTAACGCCGCGTCGCGAATGATGACTGATTTTTCGGCCCTCAGGACCTCATCCAACCGTTCAACCGCAGTTGCGAACTGTCCTTTCAAACTTTCAAATTTGGTCATTTTTCCTTCTGTGTTGCGCTTCGTTTTTGAACTGGGGACCTCTTCATTCCCGGCCGATGGATATCTTCGATATTTTTTAAGGCCACTTGACGAAAAGCGTCGGAGGCCTTCTGAAAATCAACCAAATCAAACTTATAAAGTGTTGGCAGCTTATTGATCTTTTCCTTCAAGGCGAAAAATATCTTGTCTTCGATGGGACCAGTTCCCTCAATACCGATATCAATATCAGACCGTTCTGATCCCTGACCATTGATTCGTGAGCCAAAAAAAAACAAATGATACCGGTCGATATCTAGATATTTCCTCGCTATTTCCAAAATTTGTTGTTTTAATTTCGCAACGGGGTAATGTTCTAATTTCATCTTAAAAAATTATGGCATAATCCATTGAATAATCAAGGGCTTTCACGCCCAACTCAATCATCGCAAGTCGATCAATTTTCAGATGGACTTTTTACCTTTGACAGGAGATTGGTCGGTGTAGCCTCTTGAAGCGTAATGCCAAAAAATGCCGGCAGGTTGGCAGGTGTCATTTGCAAAATTTCCGGAGACAGGCCATTGAAATGGATTTGCCGCAACTGATCAATGGTCGGTGAAGGGACAAAAGGAATGGCTGGCGCGGTTGATTCTATTTCCAGCTTAAGCCGCGTTGGATCAAAGTCAATACCACCCAGGTCATTGCTTAAAAAAAACGCGTCAGTTCCCGCTTGCCGCTCATTTCCCATTGAGGACTCCGCGGTCGCCGCCTCAATAACGCGGCGAGGAGCAACAACTTTTTTTGGCATAAGACCGTCCCACTCATAACCCTTGCTCTTCGGGAAATGACGGGTCAACTCCCCATGCTGATCGTTGGCCCCGCCGGCGAACATAATCGCGTTCGGTTGAAACCGCGAACGGATATCGACAAAATCAGCTTCGGCCGCGCTGGCTCTTCGCGCCCGCGCCTCGTCCAATAATTTGGCACGATCCAGATAAGCTTGGTTCTCGTCCATCCCATCTTGATTTCGATAAAACCGCCGCGGCTTGACATCCAAACGTCGCGCCGTATCCTGCGCAACCGCCTCATACAGCGGACGCAAACCTTGCATGACCCGATCCAGCAAATCAAAATAGCTCAATTTTTCATTCCAACCGATCTCCAGCAATTCGGGCTTACTGCCTTTTTTTAAAACAACTGTCCCTTGGAAGCGAAAATTCCCTAATCGAGGATTGGCCCGGCAAATCCGCCGGGCCTTATCGACCTCTTTCAACGACTTGACCAACTCGGCGACGACCTCGTCGACGTCCTGCGGCGTATCAAACTGCCGAAGATCAAGGATGACACCAACACTCACTTCCTGTTCCTTCTCATATCGCTTGACCATCGGCTTGCCCATACGCGCGCTCGCACGCGCATCAATCCTGCGCCGATCGTCGCTGCGCGGATCATAATCCTGAAACTCCGCGAACTCCTTACCCTGATCCGATATGAGCAAAGATACCGACCCGTTGTGCCTTTGCCCAAAGGGCGGCTCCTCGACTGATCCCACGGGCTCAGACTCAAGCGATTTATTTCGCACCTTTTGCATGAATTCGTCGAACCCAATAACATTTTTTCTATCGATCGGATCTACAGGAGTCGACGTATCCTCGATACCGTACTTATCAAGAATTTTTTGAAATCGTTCGTAAAATTCTTTCACCGTCAAATTTTCTCGATCAATCGCCAAAACCAACTCTTTCAATTCCTGGTTAAATGCCTGGCGGTCTTTGAAATCCGGGTGATCAACCCCGCTGAGTGCCGCAGCCGCCAACGGGATCAAAGCATCGACGAGATGCGTTGCCGCGTGATCATAAGCAAACTGCGGGGCATCCACCGCCATCAAAATGATGGTATCAAAAATCGCGCCGGCTTGTTCATCGAGCTGGCCGCGATAATCCACCAATTGTTCCCACTCCTCTTGATTCAACTGCAACCTTGGCCATCCTTCCCCTTGTAACTTTTCCAAAATGAATTGCTTAAAGGAAAACTCGGGTCCATAACCCTCGCCGGAAAACAAACTGTTTTTTACAAGCAACGCTTCAATCGTACGTGCTGCGTTCATGCCGAAAATTTTATCCCGCGACTGCAAGTCTCTCGACTTATACTTCCCAAAAGCGTATAAAACACCGACCAGCCAGATCAAACCGGCCCCCCCCACCAGCCAGTCGTGCTTAATCTCGTCGATCAAGAGGGTAAGCAGCCCTTGAACATCATCAACCCCTCCGGCGGTTTCGTAATCCTCTCCAAAAATATCATTCAAGGCCTGGTTAACCCGCAGTTGTTCGTTGATTTGATCGTCAGGGATAAAAGATGAAGGTCGATTGATATCTCCTTTGAATTCCTCAATATTGTGCCGAACCAGCTTCCATAATTTGCAAACCGCTCCCTGCCGGGCTTCCTTGGCGATATCGATGTCAAAAGGGGCTTCCTGCTGACTCGTCCCCAATTTTTCATAAAGATAGTCGACGAGCGCCGGCCTTTCAACTGAGACCGGTTCGTCAAAATTCAGGACCAAGCCAAAGGTCTTGATACAGGTGTTTAAATCGTCGACATCCGCCTGATAATCCCTATAAAAATCCGTGTCCGCTGATAAATAGGGTTCGAGCAAATCATTGATGGCCCTCACCTGCCGTTGCAATGCCGCCGGGAAATGATAGGTATGAAGATACGCCAGCAGCTCATGATTGACCTCTGCTTTTTTGCCATGTTCTCCTCTCAATTCAAATCCACGCTGGGTTTGCAGCTGATACTTTTGCGCCAATTCATCTTCATATGCTTTAACGGCCTGCTGCCATTGCTCGGAGGTAAACGCGTCTTTGATGGTTTCAAGCAAAGGCGATGTATAACTCCTTTTATCAAAATCCGTGGATGATTTAAGCTTATTGCTATAATGGCTGGTCTCGATAGCCAGCTCCAGCAACAAACCATCCTCTCCTTGATGTTTTAAATATTTAACCAGCTGCGTTACGGCAGACCTATTGCCCACCGGCGCAACGCTATCATTACCATCCCAATAATACAAAGAAAACACCTTTCCCAAAAAATCCCGGTGCCGTTGAATAAGATCCCGAACCTGAGCATGGCTGAAATGCCGGTCAACTTTGACGTCCGAAACTTTCGAATCTAATATCTTGGTGAAGTCAAAGAATTCTACCAATATCGGATAAAATAAGCCCTCCTGCTCAAGCAAAAATTCTTTCTCACTTAATCTAGAGGCCTTCATTTTCAACTTAAAATACTCGAGGACCTGATCAAGATGGGCTATTTTAAGATCGGTGCGATGAAACTCCGGCTGCCAAATCTCATCCGTATAATTTTTGATAACGGTTTCCAGTTCTCGCAGAGTTTCTGCCATTGGCACGAAAGGGCCGAAATAGGCCCCCATGTCTTGATCGCGGAATAAATCTTGATAAAACGATCTTAATTTTTCACTAGATGCTTTTGTCTCTTCCACTCGCGTCCCTTGCTCAACTTGGTCCGCGAATTTATTGACCTCAGCCGACACCTTATCAACATCAGCGGCAAACAGCTGAAGATTTGGATCGGCTTGCACATTGCGCTTCAGTTCATTGACTTCGGCCTTTAGTTTTTCCGCGATGGGTCTCAATGTAATAAACGGAAAGAAAATCCTTTGTGTATAAGGAATCTGGTAACGTGCCGCAACCCGTTCTTTAAAATGATCAACCGGCTCAGCGTGTTGATAGGAATTCAGCGCGATCCATTGATTTGGATCGGCCTTACTTCTGACGATCACCGTACCATCGGCCAAGACCTCCGGTTCTTGGATTATATGAAACGGCCCTCCTGGCGCCAACGACGGGTTTATTTGCGGATCGTCACCCATCACCCAAAATTGATAATTTCCTGACGGTAATTGTGCAATCAAATAAAATTTCGACTCATCAACCGAGCCATCACTTTTTAAACCAAAATAAAGCCGGCGATCAAGCAATGGCATCTTCTGATGACTAAGCTCCGGATGCTGATCAATGAATGGCCCAGCTTGAGTTATTTCTCCTCCCGTGTCTGATATCTCCACATCTTGATACCAATTACCGTTGGCGCTGGCACCTGAAAAATAGACAATGCTTTTGTCAAAGTGACTAAGTCCTGGGAATCGCGCTATCCACAATCCTCCTTTTTCCTCTTGAAATTGGGATAAGTAGCTAACTCTTTGTTTTTCTGGATCATTTGCATCCATCAGATGTTCTCTGATCAACTGCTGGTCTCCGATCCATACATTTTTGTCGTCGATTGTGACAACCCGTAATACAATCCGTCCCTCAAAAACCGGGAAAAAGGGAGGGAAAACAACTGGCTCTTCATAAACGCTTTTGAAATGTTGATTAAATATTTCCGGGTAACGTTGGGCGGCCTTAGGGGCAAGAAAGGCCAAGGGAGCATAGGTCCAGCCTTGACGATCCTTGACCGGAAAAAGGACCTCGTTCGTTCCCTTGATTCGAGTTGGAATGGTTAGATTGTAATAATATTGGGAATCAAAAATAACGTCTCCTCCCTTAACGGAAACCCCCACCGGTGTTCTTCGCCTTATTTCATCCAATTCTGCGGCAGATAAACCAGAACCCGCCATGCCATAATAGCGTCCATCACCCGTATCATAAATGAAACACGCGAGTTTTCCTTCGCGTAATCTGTCAAAATGTTTTTTCCCC
This sequence comes from Candidatus Omnitrophota bacterium, assembly GCA_023247795.1. GTDB lineage: Bacteria > Omnitrophota > Gorgyraeia > Zapsychrales > JANLHA01 > JAHFFS01. Next base: position 10,631 of record JAHFFT010000044.1, on the reverse strand, counting down.
TCAATGCCCCTTGCCACAGCACCGCGGCCTTTAACAATAACGTCACCGCCTTGAACATCTCTTATAAAGTATACTTCCATGCCGTCCTCCATAAAACTGATAAGACTGCACCAATAAAACTTTTTTCCCAGCAAACCATTGGCCTTAGCCCAACTTCCCAGGTAAGACATCTCTCCACTGTTATCGATATACCGGATAGCCAACATACCATCGATAATGGTCATATCCTCAAACATCTTACTATTGAGGATATTCTTTTTTAAATCGTGTATCCCCTCCCGGTCCGCGACCGGACCAATAAAAACCTGATTATTTAGATCATTTTTCAGAGTGCCAACAGCAAGCCATTCGTCGTTTTTAAATGGGTAATTCACCAACTGCATCTCAGAAAAATCCTCGTAACGGTAGGGGGCCGGCAAATCAACAGTGTAATCACCGGACGTTGTTCCTCCATCCGCGAAAGTTACTTTTCGATTTTGTAAAAGGCGGAATTCTCCATTTTCCGATTTCCTGAGACAGACGCCGGGGCGATAATCAATCATTTTATTTTTCGTCCCAACCTCTAACAATTCACCGGTCATCGCGTCCTCAAACACAGTTGGAGGATAAAATTTCAGGGGATGCGTAATAAAATCACTGATGTGATCTCCAACAATGAACGGCTGCGAAAGCGGCTCAAGCAATTCCCAATTGTTCGCCTGAGCAACAGCCAGAATTCCTTTAAATAATGTCACTTTAGCATTTTCTATTTCCAAGAATAACCTGTCGCCATAATCAACATCCTCAGCAAAGCGGTCTAGTTTAACAACTGAAACCTTCAACCACTCAAGGACGCCAAAAAAATAATGCGCGTTCAACATCAAATCTTCTTCAGTTGTAAATTCCGTCGGCAAATCCGTATGGAGGATCCAACGGATCCATCCGCGAATCGACTGTTCATCTTGATTCAGCAAAACGAATTCATCCATTCTTGACTCGACTTCTTCTAAATTTTGCATATAGGCTTCCTGCTTTTCGATAAAATTCTGCTGGCCGTTTCCCTCGCGCGACTCGATCTCATTTAACTCTTCCTGAGTTTTCTGTATTTGATTTTGCACCTGCAAATTTTCGATTTTAAGCTTCACATGGTCGGCCATCTCCGGCAAATCTTTTTCGATCCGCTGGGCCCGCGGAAGGATATAATTTTCATATTCTTTCCGATAGGCTTCTTTTGATGATCCCGCATCCAGCGGAGAAGTGCCTTCCTTATATCGAGCAATCGGATTGACCGGCGCCCCGCCGGCCAAATTCTGCATATGCGCGCGATTGCTCATCACATCGCCCTCACCGAGAAACCCTTTAATCATCTGGCCATCCTCAGTATCCAAGGCCATCGATACCAAAGCGAATGTGCCGGCAAAGCCATCGCATTCATGAGCAAAATCCTTAAAAATAACATCAACAAACGGTTTATTTTGCAAATGAATGTTGTAAGACGCGTACAGCAGACGCAATTGCATAATCCAATGGCGAACCTGCCGCCTTTCTTCCAAATTGAGACCTTCCTCATGCGCCATTTGGATCACCTCCCAAATGGGCGAAGGAAAAATATTTTTAAGAATCGTCTGCTGTTCATCTCTGGTTATTGATTCTCCGTTATCACCGACCAGCTCAAGAGCAACCGGCGGCCTTAACTCACCCGGCAAAGCCGGCCGGACATAGGCCCTGAACATCCCCGGGTCCTCGGAGAAAATCATAAACCACGAACGGTTATTTTGATCATAAACAATTTTGATCGGCGCGGAAAGTTCATTCTGCGTCTCTACCGCCGTAATGACGTCATTCGTCGGTGTTTCTACCATCAGCCTTGTTTTTCCATCTGATTTCTGCTCAACCCATTCCAACGTGTTGCCGCCATCAGCATGCCAAATCACGGCATCCGGCTCAAATGGCAATAAAACGCCATTACGGTTCATTCGAGAATAACTTCCGGTCTGCAAGAATAAACTTTTGGTATGATTGTTGGCAATCCAATCCGGATGCGTATTTTTATAACTCGCGCCATCAACTTGAATTTGCTTCAACCCTAACCCTTGCAGCAGTTCTTGCGGATTTGCTTTTTGGATCTGCCGCTCTCCCGAATCACTTTTCGTTTGCCCTTGACCTTGATTGCTGTCCTGCCCTGCTCCATTGAAAATTTCAGCCTTGTGCCATTGCTCTACCTTAGCAGGAGCTTCTTCATTGACGTTGACCGGAACTGAGCTCTCCAATTGATAAATCTCTTCGAGAACTTCCTTTTTCTCCTCGTCAAAATGCACAACCGATTCTTCCATTCTTGCTTCCTTTTGCTTGATATCGCCTTGCAACTGCGTCGACTGCTCTTGCAGATCCGCGATTTTCTGCTTCGCCACCATCTTCGCATGCGAAGGGGCTCTTTCCGATTCCTTTGCTACTTTCACGAATTTTTGCAACTTCTCCTGATCCTTTTCCGCCGCTTGATTGTCGCTGGTTTTACGTTCCGGCTCTTTATCCTTGGCTTCCGATGAACGGCTGGTGGGTTGCTCTTTCGTTCTTCTCGCCTGCCAAGCCTGCTCTAAACGCAAAGATCCGCCGATGGCAAGGACACAGGCCAGGGACGCCATCACCACCCGTCGTATGAAAATTTTTTGATTCGCCCCTTTGATCTCATCGCCGATTCTGTCAATCTGTTGGCCAACGATCTCAATGAGTTGCGCCCGCTGTTTTGCTGAAAGCAGCCCCTTGCCAATCCCAAACAGAATGTCTTGCAAATCAATTGTATCGCGGTTTCCGAGCCAAAATTTTATCTTCTCTTCATCAATCGTCTTTAATCCCTCTAAATATTCTCTGACAAAAAATTCAATATGAGCGCGCACCTGATCTTGCCAGTCTTCCGCATAGGTCAGACCTAGTTCTGCCAAAAGACTGTTCAATTGTGCTGACGATTGTGTTTCCACCGCGCGTAAAACATCAACGATCGCTTCCGTGTAAAACGTGTCATGGTACAACCGTTTTAAATCATGACGGGTCTTGGCAAATTGCGCAGAAATTTTTTCTAAAATCAATTTTTGATTTTTTATCCTTTCTGTGACCGATTCAATTTTTAACTCCTGCCAAATTTTTTCCGATGCTATCCGGTTGATCCGATAGGCTTCGGTATCCTGTTGAGAACCCGGCCAGCGTAAATCCATCAACAAAATCAACCAGGACCGATTCTCGTCATGCAGGGCCTGAAAGCCTTCTAAGTACCGGCTGATAACCTCGCCCGCTAACGTTCCATTAAGATTATTTTCTTCTTGATACCGACGTAGACTCGACTTAATGGTCTGGAACTTTTCATTGAGCTGGATAAAGAACGCGTAAAGCTCTTCTTGCTTGTAACCGCTGATATCCTGTTGCAAGAGACTTAAGTACTCATCTTCTTTAGCGCCAACTTCTTCCTGAAAAAAATTGACCGCTCCTTTTGCTTGATAACGCAGCATGGACCTCCGGCGGCCGTCGATGAATTTATTTAGGAGACCATAAAAATTCTTGCTGGATCTGGAAAGGGCCGCGTAATCTCTCTGGTACTGCTGTCGGTGTTCGGCTTGACTGAGCTTGGTCAACAAATCCGGCTGACGGGTTCCCAAATGCTCTTGCAAATGCCGACGGATTTTTTCTAAACTGTTATTCACGATCTGCGATAAAGCTTGTTCGGGCACGGGATAACCATCACTGTTGAGTTGGCCCTTGACCCACCGTGCCCATTCTTGATTTCTCATCAATTCTTTCAATGATCGATGGGGATAGCGGAGCGAAATCCGTAACAGCCCTTCAATCACCAGCGCCTCGACATGCCCCAATCCCATAAAAGCAATGAGTTCGTGCACGAGAACGGCCGCCTCTTCATCAAAGTTATCATGCTGATCGCTTCCCTCCTTTTTGATCAAATGGATCCCGCGGTCCGAGGCGTGTCCTCGGATGCCGGTCTCTTCTTTTGTAGTAATCCGATCAATCTGCGGAACATTTTTCCCGGCGCCCGCCGTTAATTGCCCTGCCGCCAATTGGGCCAAAACATCACTCAATCCCCGCCCACCTTTGAGGCGACCAAAGAAGGCCACGGCTTTTTTTATCACCGGATCATTGCTCCCCACTTTTTCTGCTTGTGCTGTTTCATCATTTTTTGAAAATGCCGGCCGCAAAATCTTCTGATCGATTAGCGCTTCGTGTTCTTCATAGGTCCGCGGGTGAAGGCGCACCTTGATCACCTGCGAGCCCTGCTCCGCTTCTATCGCACCGGCCATCTCGCCCGCGTTCGCTGCCCCGATCTTGACATGCCCCCAATCCAATCCTCCAGAAAAATACCGTCGAGGTAATTGCTGTTGACTATAACGATCATAGTCTTCTTTGATGTAGTCATACACGCCCCGCTCAAAGGCCGCTAAATACTGTTCATAAATTTTTTGCTTGTCCCGCGGATCATTGATGGTGATCCCGCCAATTTTATTCTGATTGCTATACACTTGATTCAAAAGTCTTTCCTGCAACCGCTGTTTGTACCAGACCGCCAAAATGAGCGAATGATAAATCTGGCGCAGCTGGGCGAAATGTTGACCTTCATTCACTTCCTTTTCCAGCTCCGGGAGCAGGAGCTCTTTCGCGACCTGGGAACTGAGACGATTGGTCGATTGACCTTCCTCCTTTGTCATCGGATCGATGGAGTGGTCACGGCCGGCCGCGTTTCGTTCTAACGAGCGATAATCCTCTTCCATCATCACCTTCAACCGGCTCTCGACCACATAAACCTTTCCGTCCTTCTCAAAGACCTTTGCTCCATCAGGCACAATCCAAACCTTGTTAAAGGTATTTAAGGGGATTTGCGTTGTCTGATACCGTTCATAAGCCTTGGCGTAAACTTTCTCCCAAAAACTTTTTCCCAAAGCTTCTTCCGGGTAGGTCAATGAGGCCATCATCTGCTTTAGCAAATAATCCTGGGCGAGCATATCACGCCCCATCTCCGTAAACCCAAATTTTTCGGGAATGACGCGGTCCTTTTCATAGGGAGATAAATTGACCCACATCTCCTTCTTCGGAGTGGTGAGGGCCGCTAAAAAATATTTGATCAGCCGCTCTGATTCCTTTTTGAGATCTGAAGAACTTAAATCTTCATCGCCGGGACTGACAATGAAATCAAGATCAAAAGGCTGATCAGGATAAATCTTGATCCCTTTGAGCAGAACCGGGGCATAGCGGGGTGAAGGATTTAAAATCGCCGACGGCAGCGGCTGGATCGGCGTGCTTGCGTAGCTCGGGCTAGCAATGATAACATTCAAGCCAAAGGCCACTAAAACCACCCAGACGATCAAATTGAACAGGGGACGCTTCATTTTCTGGATAACCTCGACAAACTCATTGACTTGTTCTCCTTCTCTCTATTCTCCGAAACCCCCAAATACGCCGGCAGGTTGGGGATGGGGACGGCATTGATGATGATCGGGGTGAAACCTTCAAAACCAGGCGCAAGGGTTTGGGTGTTGGGGGCAAAACGGATTGACTCATCGCCAGAAAACTTGACATTCATCCATTTCTGGCTGAGATCAATACCCCCAACTTCATTTTCTGATGACAATAAGAAGGGATCCGTCTTTCGCTCTTCGCCGGAAGCGCCGGGTGCAGAAGACGCGGAAGGTTCCGGGATAGGAGCCGCGTCCACAGCCGAAGAAGGGGCTGACGCTAAAACAATGTCTATTAAATCAGCCTTATCTTGAGACGCCATACTTTCTAAAACTTCTTTAGAAAAACGCGGAAAAGGTTCCCTCGGGTAAGGCGTTTGCGGCTCCGCAGAATCATCACGTTCCCAGCGCTGATAAACAACCGGCTTCGCCCGCCCGCTTTTTAGAAAATCATAAAACTCTTCTTCCGTCAAAGAAAGCAGCACATACTCATTTTTGACCAGATTGATGAACTCGATCTCAAACCGCCCGGTCTCGGTAAATCCGGTGCGCGTGGCTTTAAGAAGAACTTTGCCTTCACTGATTTCTGCTGATTCAAAAAAATTTCCCGGCTTCAATTCATTGAAATCCTCTAAGAGCTTTCGACGGATATCCGTCTGTTGATACTCTCTATCCAAAGCGCTGTCCTGCAAATCCATCTGCCGCGCTGAAAAAACCTCACCCGTATGCTTCAAATCAAACTCCAGATTAATCTCCTCATCCATCTCCGAATAAAAATCATTCTTGTCATACAATATATAATCCCGTAACCGCTGTCCTCTGGGTTTCCAATTAGGCTCATTCATATCTTCGTCGTCGAGATAAGCCAAGTAAGAATCCGCCATCCTTTCTGCGATATAATTGAGAAACGGCGAGCGAGGATTCAAAAAACTGCGAAAAGGCGTTTCCTTTCCGGCAGCTTCATCGCGTGAGCGATGTCTTTCCTTCATCACCCGCGCGGTTAAAACGCGCGCGATCAACTGTTGCTGCGACAGATCTTTGAACTCCTGTTTGATCAATGCTTGGAACAGATTGTTCTCCCTTTTAGCCAAAACAACGTTCTTATTTTTTAGATACGGATGAAAGCCCATCTTGGCATAAATCCGGTAGTATAAATCGATGCTCTCTCTAACTTCTTGTTTTTCATTTTGGCTAATCTTCTGATAGCCGGGAATCTGTTCGAGGTTTTCAACAAGAATCGAATATTCGATTTGAGAAAATTTACTACGACGATAATCTTTAACATAGTGGGGTGACGCTTTATCCTGCCTTTCTTTAAGCGGATCCTTTCCCACTAAAATCGGATTCGGCTCATCCAGTTTGGTCTTTTTTAAAAGATCTTGATCCATTCCAAACAATTCTGAAAATGTCAACGCCGTAAGCGCCTTTCCTGCCGCGGCTCTTGATTCTTTCGACTCATCCGCCGTCAAGGGTTGATCACCAAAGACTTTCCTTAAATTGCTGGAGATTTCATTGGCCACTTTTGTTTTTCTCCAGCGGTTATTCCAGTATTGTATTTTTTCTCGGATCGGATCAGACACTTGATTCCAAACGGCCAGACAATCCGATTTGGCATTTTCTTTCATCAACGCGATGGTATTCAGGACAATCGATCGTCCATGGACCCGCATGACCTGGTCCTTTTCTTGTGATGTCAAACCCAATTCCTCAGCCAAGTCGTCTAAGACCGGTTTCACCGTATGTATCTGCGTTGGGAACAACCAAATGGCCGTGGTCACGGCCTTGATCAAATTGGAAAAATCTTTACTGCCCGCGAATCTTCGACTCCCCACAATGGAAAGCAATTCTTTCATTTCACTCTCGATATTCATCCCCCTCTTAAACATCGCTTCAATATCGATAAGAACCTCCGCGCGATGATCGTCCAAACGCCTTCGAACATCCTGCCGCTCCTCGTCATTCAATTGTTGAGAATTGAGATGAACGGAGGAAATGCCTTCGAAAATCAAATTGGCATCATGCAATAAGATCCCCTTCAAGATCTGCTTTGCCCCTGCTCTTTGCTCTTGATTCAGCCGACCAATCAAACCAAAATCAATTAAAGCGGCGGCTTTCCCAAGCAAGATATTCTCGGTATGAAGATCCGCGTGAAACCGGCCGTCTTCGAGAATCAGGTATAAAAGCAGCTTTCTGGTTTGACGCAAGATCTCTGATGAATTTGTAGTAAGCTCCTCCGCAATCGATTCGGCCTCTTCTGGAGAATTCCCTCTCTCGACCAACTCATTTTTAATCAAGTCCTTTCTCGTGACCCACCCCTTCAAAGACTCACGAGTTAAAAAATACTTGCTGCGGATCCAGCCGTGGAAGCCTACCGGCTCAAAAAGCATGTCAGCGCCGACTCCTTGCTCCATCGATCCAATCATCACCGTGACCCTGTCCCCCACAATGATCCGCGGGGTTTTAAAGGCCAACGTCGTCTGTGACTTATATTTTCCAATCCCATCGGCAACCTCACCGGTATTTTGCACCTCGTTAATAAGATTGCTTTCAATGGCGATCCATTCATCGATATCATTGGCCAGATATTCCACATCATAATTCTTTTTCTCTTTTAAATATTGGAAGACCTTTCGTAGGACCTCGATATCCCCATCAATCATTCGATTGATTTTCGGCTTGATCACTTTGATCACCACATGTTCCCACACGCCGTTCACCCGAATCCACCCTTCATGAACCTGCCCCATTGAGGCCGTTCCTAAACGCCTGCCGATTTTAATATCCTCCATTTTAAACCCCGCGTTGAGCAGCACTTGTAAAACCGCTAATTTATTGATCCGCGGGGCGTTCTTTTTCGCCGTACCCAAATCGCGCCTTAAGGAATCATTGGGAAGCCAATTTTTTTGCTCCGATAGGACTTGACTGATTTTATCTCCCACCGGCCCCATGGCTGATAAGAGGGCCGCCATTTTCTTACCATCGCTCATCTCATCGAGCTCCTGATGCCGGCGTAATAGACTGAGGACCAAAGAAGTTCGTCGGGCGGGATGATAGCCTTTGATGATGATGGGAAAAAGTTCTTTCACCAATTGATAAGCCTCCGGTGATAATTGGCTTTGCCGTCCTGTTGTTCCCGCTTCCCGCGGATCAGAAAAAAACTTTTCAAACAACCGTCGCACCAAATCATCCATGAGCTTTTCATCCTGTTCGGACTGCGGCGAAAACAAACCATTCTCTCCTAGAAACATGTTTTCCAAGATTTTAACCCGATAACTTTCCGGCATGGCCTCGATATGCTGGGGCAATTCGTCAAAATTGATGTTCAACCGGTCTTTCAACTGAACAATAAAACGCGGTTTCGCGTTGGACTTGGGATCCAGCACCCAAAATAAGATCTCAACACGGCTCTCCCGGGAAGCCAAAGAGAGAATCGCTTCAATCACCTGCTGGGCAAAATTGGCGTTGGTCAATTCTTCATCGTACTGCAAGTTTTGAAATGAAGAAAATAACTTTCGGACCTGACTGATTTCTGTATCCGTAATCTTTCCATCGTTAGGAATAACATGACGATTTAACAATTCATGCAAATGTTCATCACGCAATTCGCTGGCAAAAGGAAAAAAGTCAGTGATCGCCCGCAACTCATCCTGAAAGCTGGTGTCCGGATAATTTTGCCGATAAATTTTTATCGCGGTTTCTCCCATGCGCAACTGCCTTTGCGGATCAGCCATACACTTGATCGTTAATCGATAAAATTCTAAAATATTTTTCGCCCGTTCCGGTGCCATACGAAAATCTTCGCTCTTGACCCGGTCCCACTGCAAAGGCGTCAAGAGCCCCATGGTCTCAAAGGCTCCGTATTCATCGCCTAAGCGACCTTTTAGACGCTGCTTGTTGATATAGGCCTGCTCGATAAGATTCAAATCAACTTCCGGAACCAACGACCGTTCCCAGCGATCAATGAACCCGTCCCGAAAAAGCGAGGCCTTAGGAAAAAATTGAAAAAGCAATTTGAGCCGCTTTTGAAAATCAAGTTTTGATCTCAATAATTTTAAGACTTGCGCGTCGTACTCTTTAAAAACCCTGGCTTTCTCCCCAATGATATCAACGGCCTGCATCAAGGCTTCGATATACGTCCTTTCCTCCGTGGACGGCTCTAGGGCATTTTCTTTGGCACTGGGAAGTTGAACATCTTGCATCAACTCAGAGTAATGTAAAAAAGCCCTTAACCCAATTGGATGTTTCGCGATCTCGGCAAAAAAAGCGTCGGCATCTTGATATTTTCCGACAAAACCACCCTCGGCTAACTCTTTAAAAAAATCCATACATCGTTTGCTAATCGCGACTGATCTTTGTTGCAATTGAAGAGCGGAAACCGCTAACTCAGTCACTTGCGTATCACTCAAATCGCTGTTTTTGCTCCGGGTGCCGAAACCAAAAATCTTCACTCCATACTGCACTGACGCTTGAGCATAATATTCTACGGCAATAAAATTCGCAAAGTTATCTTCATTAAACTCTTCCTGATGAAGGCCAAACTTAGCTAATAACCGATAAAGAATGATCACGTCGATCATTTTCTGCGCGTTCGTTTCCGGCAATTCCTGTTGCAATCGCCCTTTTTTAATGGTCAGGTCTGCCCGTACCTGCTTTTGCTGTTTGGCCAATTGCTGCAATTGATTGAGATCTAAAGCAAATAGCATGCGAAACAGCCGCTGCTCTAAAGGATGTTCCGGCGCCCGCGTAAAGCCAAGAGGGGCTTCCGGAGAAGAAACCTTTATGCTTGACCGCCCGTTATCGCCTTTACAGTCATTTCTCATTTTTTCCTGCGTCGCTGCGGATAATCGGCCGTACATCAGTTCATCACTCTCGCTAGTAGTTACTTGCTGATGGTGTTCAAAGTTGAGCTCTGATACTTTCGCTACACGTTGTAAAATAGCGAAGGCTTCTTCGGACGTAAGGAATTGTTTACTCAACTCCGCCAATTCTTTATCGCTCAATTTAGCAAATTCCTCTTCGCTATTTCCCTGAGCAAGAAAATTTGTTTTCATGTCTAATGAGACCGCTTTTAATCGCAGTAACGTATAACCCAGAATCGCCTCTTTATCAATGACCGCCAATGAGCGCGGTTTATGGTCAAATAACCATTCGAATGTTTTAATATCATCATTCAGAACTTCCTTATTTTTATAGCGAATTCTG
>JAHFFT010000017.1 GCA_023247795.1 Candidatus Omnitrophota bacterium | reverse complement strand
CTGTTCTTTGACCCAGCTCAACTCCGGATCATTTGTCGGATTAAGGACAAAATCAGGATTGGCATAGAATTGCCCAAGGACCACGGCAACCTGCTCTTGCCCCGCGAAATACGGCCTCATCACCACCCGCTTAATCGACTGATAAAACAGCAATGGTATTTCCTGCGAACTGATCTGCTGGGCCGCGGCTTGCAACGCTTCCCCGTCGGTGCTAAAAATCAGCGTCTCGATCAAATCGTTTGGCGCGAACACAACATCGCTAAACAACCGGCCGTTTACATACCGCAAAAGATACGCTGTCTCAATCTGTCCATCATCCAACACTCTCTTAATCCTGGCATTGATCCGGTCCTGCAACGGCTGATCCAAACGCGACTTGATATCATTCAATGCCCCAAGAATATTCTCAATTTCCACTAACTCAGCTTTGAACTGACCAATCTGATGATCACTGTTGACAGAAATCTTTGCGAGTTTATCCAAAAGCATTTCGATCACTGACTCGCCAGCTTGGGGCGATTGCGCCAACAATGCTGTAGCCTGTTCTCTGACCCGACGATCAGCATCCTTCAAAGACGACTTGATGATCTCGACCGCCTGCCGGCTGTTCATCTTTGCTAACTGATCCAGAAGGGCCTTCTTGACCTGCCAATCGGTCTTTGCGTTTTCAAGCAGGTCTTCGATCGCTCCTAGAAGCGGGTCATGCTCTGGAGTGAAATTAAGCCCCTTCATGTCTTCATCGATCTCGCTGAGCTTCGTGGCCAAAATCATTTGAATCTCCGTTGGCATGGTCTTAAACGCCTGCAAAAATGGTTCAACTAACCGCAAAGCAATGCGCCGCGTGATTAAGTCTTTCGCGGCTTCTGTCAATTGGCTGGTGTCACGGCCAGTCAATAAAATTTCTAAATTTTGGGAAACCGTATGATCAAAGCCATTGGAATTTTGAGCAAGCCAGTTCAGCAGATCGGCGCAAACGCCGGATGAGGCAAAATCGCCTGCCGGGAATTTGATCTCATTAATAGTTGATTGCACCCGTCGATCTACGGCATCAGGATCCATGGCAAGTTCTTTAATGATTTGCAGGGCCGTGGCAATCGTTTGATAGCGCTCTTCGATCTTCGTAAACTGTCGTCCTGCTTTAATGTCTTGCTGTGTCTGCTGCACGAGCCATCCAATCAACGCTTCAATCCCGGACTCGCTCTCCAGCCCAAATTCATTGAGATATCCAGTGGCATCCTGCCGCACCCTGGGATCATCATCAGACAGCGCCAGAACCAAAATCTTAAACGCGTGGATCCCTCCGATCCTTGCCACACACGGGTTGAGCGCAATTTTGACCTCCCAATCGGTCTTGGGATTTTCAAACATCGACTTGATCGTCGTCAGAACCGGATGGTCCGCCGGATAAATCCCCACTCCAGAAATCGAAAGGTCAAGATTTTGAATCGCCGGAGCCAGACGCTTTTGCACTGTTAGATCCGCGTCCGCGAAAACTTTGAGGACCAACATCGCGAAGCGCGAAGGGATTTCTTGCTGACCAATCACGCCTGCCGCGGAATAAAATTCTGCAGTGTCCCGTGGGAACAATAATTTTCGCATCGTTTCGGCATCCACAACATCTTGCTCTGCCGCTCCGTCTCCGCCGATCCTCAAATCCCGTTTTAAATTTTCTAAAACAAATATCTCGAGATGTTTGCCCTGTCGATGCAGCCCGATCTTGACTTTAGCCAATTCGTTTTTTACGGTTGCCGCCAATAACGGAGACTCCCCAATGATCTTCTGCAATTGGCCTTTACGATGTTGATAATCTTTTTCAGTCAAATCAAACTGCTCTTGTGTTTGTGCCAAAATCGGTCGGGCGCTCATTTCAATCAAATTTCTTACAGCACCGACGACCTTTGAGCCTCCCATCATCCCTAAAGCCTCGGCCGCCGCGTTGCTGACCTCAAGGTTTTCGTGGCCGAGCAAGCCTTTGATCACCTCGACGGCGTGAACATCATTGATATGACGCAAAAGATCCAAGAGGGCAATGATCGCCGTCGGGTTATTCTGTTTGGCCAAGGCCGTTGCAATGGCCTTTAAGAGCGGATCTTCCGCGCCCAAATAAGGTCGTGCTGTTTTGCCAGTCACTTGCTTCAATGCCTTGCTCAGACCATAAACCATCATCGGATCGGTTTCACGACCCAGGGCCTCTCTTAAAACAACTTCCGCTTCCGGACTGCCCAAATTTCCTAATCGATCGACGGCGAGCAAACGTTCTTCACCCCGCTGCAAGGCCGTGGCCAATTGTGCCACGTCGGCATTGCCATAACCCGCGATCTTCGGATACTCAGCTGCGTTTTCATTTATCATCGTCGAATATTGCGTGCCCATATCCGCTAAAGAAGAGAGTGTTTGGTTGTGATTGGCATTGAAGTGCTGGGTTGTTTCATATCCCAAATCATTTTTGAGACTGGCCAAGAATGCGGAATACTCCTCGTCGGATAAATACTTATCCTCTTTTAGCCTCTGCAATAATTTCAAATAGGATGTATTGAAAATATCCTGACTATTTTCATTTTCGGTTAAAAGCAGTCGGGCATGGAAACGGATGGTTTCTAAAAATTCTTCTTTCTTGATCTTGGGCGCTAAATCGACAAGAACTTCAATCACTCGGTCTTTAAACCGTCGGATTTGGTTCTTTTGCTCTTCCGAACTTCCTTCCGGGACCGGCATCTGCAATCTGACCAAGAGCGGATCCACGGCGGTAAATATCTGATATTGACTGACGATCTGTGACGCGATTTCCAAAATAACAAGATTTTCTGATCTTTTCGGATCGAGGATCGCCACAATAAGATCGTCGACGGTGGGATCATACATGGTCTTATCAAATGCCAAGAAAGCAGCTAAAGCAACACCGCGCGCGCGCTGCGAAGGGTTGGTGAGCGCGATTTGACCCAACGCTTTGATCGCGCGATCACGTTGCATATGAGAAAGTTTCTGATATTTAAAATACTCGCCTAAGGACACCGCGGCCATGGCCTGGACATAGGGATTCTTATCAAGTTCCAACGTGATGATCAGTCTTCTGGAATCTCGCTTCGGATCATCGGCTTTCTCAGCGATCTGACCAAGATAACGCGCCGCGGCAGCTCGCAAGGAAGATTGCCCTTGTTTATCCAATCTTCGTAATTCCTTGAAAGCCCATACCAGCCACTTGACTGGGGCCTTGAAAACAAAAATTGATTGCGGCGTCAAATCAGGGAAGGTATATTGCAAGTCCGCTTCACTCTCGGTAATGATGTCACTCCACTGTTGACCATGATTACCTGGGATCAGCGCTAAAATCCTGCGGGCCTCGTCTTCCGCGAAAAGATCACCGGCCGCGCCTAACTTCGCGAATGCCGCGATCCGCTCTTCAATATCTCGATTTTTGTCTTTGATCGTCGCTAAACATGCCGCGCTTTCTTTGTGGTTCAATACCAGATGCTCCGGGATGTTTGTGTTGGAAGAAAAAACGGGCGCATTTTTCACCGCAAGACTTTCTGCTTCCTTTTGTGCCGCCAGACGTTCCTGTTCGGTCTGTGCTGCTTGTTCCGCCAGACGACGAGCCTGCTCCGCCGCTGTTAGAGCTGCTGGTTCCGGATTGACTTCACCAGCGGCCGGCAGCAGGCCATATTTCACCAAGATATCTGCTATTTGTTCTGAACTGATGGGTTCACTAATACCAGGACCCCAAAACGTCACATCCGCCTCAGAGTTTATACGTTTGAATCGATCTTTCATCTCTTTTAATGTGATGGTTTCCCTTGGCTGGCCTGTGCTTCTCACAATAAAATAGTATTTGTTGAGGCTGGCATCTGTATCCTGCGCCATGGCCGACGAACCAAATAAAATCCGCAGGATAGAAACAAGAAACATCGAATGACAGACGGTTTTTAAAACATCCGCAATTGAAGAAATCCTCATCGCGGCCGATCGAACTTTTCGCCAAAGTAAAACCAGCAAGACTAGCGCAAACATGGCTAAACCACAAAGCACGAAAATATTTTGGTTTTGTGTTGGCGTGCCTTGGTCGGCCGGCTTCGAATCCGCTGCAGGGGGCGACGCTGCAGCAATTCTTTCTTGTGCTATTTCATCAAGGAGCGCTTTTATCTGTGCCGCCATTAATGCGAGATCTTGATATCCCGGAACCGTTCCGATATTTAAATAGCTCTTAACAAAATTTTGAACCGAATTACTAAATTTCCCATTTGAACTCAATTCTTTCTTTAACTTCTCGTCAATCTTTTCTACCTCATGAACATCCTCTTCTATTTCAAAATAACGTCTTGAGGCAAGGAGACTGCCAAATTTCGAATAACCATACCCATATTTCGCGTCAAGCTCCTTCGCTTCTCTTTCAAAATTCTCCATCTTCCTTTCCAAATCCCTTTGCTCCACAACCAATATCAATTGAGGGATCATTTCGGAATATCTTGGATCTAAATCCGAAAAATCTGCTGTTGGGCCATCTTTCTTCTGATATTTTGATTTGTAATGTTCAATAACGATGCGGGCTTGGCTATAATTACCATCTATCTTCCCACCCAATATCCGCATTGGTCTGTGCAATTTTAACTCCCGGAGTTTACGAACAGTCTCCCAGCGCCCTTTATCTCGATAATATTTTAAAGCCAGAAATACAATCATAAAGTACCGGCTATGCTCTCCATAAATATTTTGAAACATGTCCGGATGATCGTTAGAATACTCATTCAATTCTCTAATATTGCCTGTAACTTCCCGATACTTCTCGTCCGATTGATCTTCCCGTTCCAGATAGAGCAGGTCAGAGTCGTCGTCATTCTCAGCAATTTGACTTTTAGATTTTTTCGCGCCAAACCATATCAAATATAACAAATAAAAACCAAGTCCAAAGAATGCGAAAAGAAATAAAAGCGGTGCGAACCTTCGTATCCATTCACCCAGTCTGGATGTGGTGTCTGAGTTGCCTAAAGACCCCGCTTCCTGGGGCTTCGCCCTGAACCGTTCCAGCAAGCGATCCACAATCTTTAAATCGTCTACCGATTTTTTTTCATCTTCAATTTCAACTTGCTGATTTGCGTCTCGTCTACGAAAATACTCAGCGGGATTGTCCAGCTTTCTATTCCCCACATCGATTTTATATGTTTGCTCAGCATAAATAATCGGTATCCACAGCTTTGGATTTTTTACTGACTGTACCCACACAATATCTTTATTAAGCTCGATGATCCGCTCAACGGATGTTTCAAATCTTTCTGCCATAACCGAAAGAGTGTCGCCCGGCTTCACTATATATTCAATGACCTTGGTGTCGGATGAAACCTCAACCGTAGGAGCCGGCTTCTCATTATTTTCAGTGACCTCAGCGCTGGATATGACCGCCACCAAAAATGACAAAGCCGCTAAAAGAGCCCTAGCGGCCCGACAGGATGTGTTAACAGCTATGCCGAAGATGACCGCGACCACCAAAAACACAAGCAACGCATAGAGAACCGCAGAATGACTCTGCTGCGGTGCTGACGCTGGAGTTCCGGGAACCGGAGTTATTGGCGCCCCTGGATTTGGTGTCGGCGATTGGAGTTGTTGCCATTGCTGAAAAACCTTGTCCGCGTTTTCAATATTTCCGGCCTTCATGTAAAACCCACGCAGATGCTTTAAAACTTTAATTGTTATCGTCTTGTCCTTGTCATTTTGATGCTGAACAATAATTTTTTCACAAACAGCAGCGGCCGCTTTCCAGTCTTTTTTATTCACGTAAATGTCTACCAGCGAAGCAAGAAGTCTTAAATTATCAGGGTACTTATTAACGGCCCTTTCGCAGACCGGCAGCACGTCGTCATAGCGCTTGAGCCCCATCAGAGCGTCTATCCAAGCGTTATAAAACTCGTCATTGGTATTCCCGTTCTTTTCTGATTGCTGATAAGCGTCGACCGCCTTTTCAAAATTCTGTAAATTGACATAAGCATCTCCTAACATCGCCCATGCGTGCACCTGTTTCGTATCGATCTTAGTTGCCTGTAAAAGAACATTAACCGCCTGCTGGTCTTGTTTATTTTCAATGTAAGTCATTCCTAGATACATGCAGGTAAAAGCGTCTTTGGGGTTAAGACGGAAAGCCTCTTCCCAGGCTTCAAGAGCGTCCTGATCTTTGGATAAACGGAAATAAATCAGGCCCAATTCCCGCCAATATTGAGCTTCCTGCGGCTGCCAACGAACGGCCTGCTCAAGCGCCGCAGCAGCCTCCTTGAGTTGTCCCCGAGATTCATAAATGCCAGACAGATTGAAATAGGCCGCGTCGGCCTGGGGATTCAATGCAATCGTCTTCTGATAATATTTCTCAGCCTCGGCATCATTCCCTTGGTGTTGATTGATAACTCCTAAGTTGTAATAGAGATACGACTCTTGCGGATATTTTTGTAAAAGTTCTTCCAAAATCTCCTTGACCCTCGCGAAATTCCCATTCTGCAAATGATAAATGATTTCATCCACAACATTTGGCTCTTGCCGAGACGGCAGTGCTTTTAAGTCAAACTTCGGAGTATCGCGATTCTTCATCAAGTCCTTGAGAAAATCATTGTCTTGATTGACACTGGCTTCGACGGGACGCCCCAATAGTAAGAATGTCATTGCAAAGAGCGAAGCGACGAAGCAATCCAATCTTTTAAGATTGCTTCGCCCCTGCAGGGCTCGCAATGACACATATCGCTCCGAGAAAATCATTTGCCGACACGCGACCGCCGCCAAAACAATAATCAACACGAAGATGCCTGCCCAAGATACATCATGGGTCATTTGCATTGGGATCTCGATCACCGTCGGATGCCAGCCTTCCTTCTCAATTTTCTCACGCAATGACTGCGGCAGTTCACGGCGCCATTGTTCGTTTGCTATCATCTTCACCTGTATATCGAGCGGAAGCTGATCGAAAAGACTGGGGTCGAGATTGATGGCCTCAAGGATCTGTAACAACCCTTCCGTGATTGCTCCTCGCTGATAGGCATTTAACCCAACATTGGCTAAGGCCTCGGCATCGTTGGGATCCAGTCGCAATATTCGCTGATAAACCTTGACCGCGTCGGCAAAACGTCCAGCTTTGCGATAAGCCCGGGCAAGATTTTCCTGTCTTTCGATATTTTGCGGAGCGGCCTGTGCTAAACTCAGATAAATCCCAATCCCTTCTTCACCTTTACCGTTATCAACCAGCACCATTGCCAAATTATTTTGTATATTTGTATTGCCAGGGGCAATCATCAGCCCGATCTTGAAATTCCCTATGGCTTCCTCGGGATGGCCCAGATGGGATTGAATAAGGCCTAAGAAATTATAAATTGCTGGGCTGAGCGGATCATAATTCAGTGCCATGTTAATTATGGTTAAGGCCTCTTCGTAACTTCCTTCATAATACTTTATCATCGCCCAACCTTGCAGAGCGCGAGGATCCGCTGCAATCTTAAGCGCTCGAGAGAAATATTCCACAGCCCTTGCAATATCCCCCAACCGACATGCCACTTCTCCCTGCCGGACTAACACAGTACTATCATTCGGATCCTGTTTTTCAGCATGATCCAGCAACTGTTTTGCCAATTGAAGCTGGTCAACATCAATTAACATGTGAGCAAAATTGTCATAAATCGCCGATAGGATCGTTTGTAGATTTCCATTGATCGTTAGCGAAGGATACACGACATTGCCGAGTTCTCCATCGCTGAGACGACCATAACCAAAAAACCCAGCGTCAATTTGCCGCCTGAGCGAGAGGATTGAACCCGAAGTCATGGGATGGACCAAGGTATAGGTTTCCCCACTCAACTGATAGTGATCAAGCAATGCTATCTTTCTAAAGATACCCAAAGCAAAATCGACAATGAAATATTGATCCCCCCCCAATGAAATGAGCGTACAAGCATGTTTAGGCTCAACACTAACGACCCCAAAGGTAAGGTTGTTGCGAATCGATGTCGGGGCGGTCGCCTGGATCAACAAATTTGCCACCATCGCCGTTGGGGCACAAGAAATAAAAAGCCGCTTCCAATCGAGCTTTTCATTGGACGAAAGTGAATCTTGTTGATCAATGTACGCGAAGATATCAGGAATACCGATGGCTTTGAAACCAGGCAAATGATTTAACAAGACTCGATAAATATTGTCGGGATTTTCATAATTAACTCCGACTAAATCCAGCCGCCGGTGATACTCGGATAAAATCTTAAGGACATCGTCCTTTTCCGTAAATCCACGCAGATCCGCCTGTTCAACCAACTTAAAAAACGCCTCTAAAATAGCATTGATGTCTTCGTCGGAATACTGATAGCGGCGAAGGGTATTGCGCAGTTCTACCAAATTCAAATTCTTGCCGACGATTCCGACGTTTTGAAAATGCCGCTCGGCCGGCGCTGGCATTCGAACAGATTTCGAACTCAAACATCCAGTCAATAACAGCGATCCCGCGAGCAGCGGATTGAGAATAGCCCGCCGACCCAGTCCCTTCAAATAACGAACGAGCAAAATCAATGGCAGTGCGATCAAAAGCAGGATGGTTGCGGTCGACCCCAAAAATTCGGAAGATATTTGCTCGTCGATGATATGACGAACCTTTCGCTCGGCCTCTGGCGTCGGTGTAAAGGCGCTGATCTCACTGAATTCTTCTGAAATAGACCGTACAACCTGAAAATTGTTAATCCCGTTGGACTTAAGCGTCTCGTCAACAGCCTCGACAAAAACATCTGTTCTGCCGATCTGTGGCTCCGGCAAAGCAAAGTTTCTTCCTACGCCGCCCATCAGCACCAATGGAAGATCCTCTCCGGAAAAGAATTGGTCTTGATAGGCCTTGATAAAGACGGCCAGGGCAGAACCTAATTCATAGCCAATATCCTGCACAAACCTGAGGGTCATTTGATCTCCCGCGTTGAATCGCTTGGTGGCCTGTTTGAGGACCGCGTCGACCAGCTCAATGGCCTCGGCATCAAGTATTTGTAATCTCCAATCGATATTATGCAACGAGAGATTGTGGAACTTCTCATGCTCATCAATTGTGATAAATCCTTTTGTAGGACTATTCTGACTGTCTTCTGCCATCATCCTTTTCACGTAGCGTCGGGCCAAACCCGGGCCGCCAATCGTTTGACTTAAGCGAACCTCGTCTTCGGACATTTCCGGCACACTGCCGTCTTGGGTTGGGCGATATTTCCAGGCAAACGGAAATTCACTATTTCGTATAACATGCCGACCGATTTGCCCCAATCCATTTTCAATCTCTAATTCACCATCCGCGGTTTGATATTTCGCCTGATTTGTCACGAAACCATTTGTTAATACCCCGACGGCGATTCCAGAAGCTAAATTCACTCCGAGCCCATCTTTTTTCCCATACAACTTTCCGTCCGGTAAAACGCATTCGCTGATGGTCATGGCCAAGGCATCGGTGATGATCTCAACTTTAGTACGATTGCCGAAGCGCTCTTCTAATTTCTTTGCTAATGGATAATTCTCGCTGGCACCAAAATACGTTCCGGAAACCGTGCCTTCCTGATAATTAACCGGGCCCGGCCAAGAAATACCGATTTCCGTGATCAATTCAACCGGCACCGAACGATGTTCCAATAACCGACCAATTTCCTCAACAATGAGATCAACTATTTCACCCATAAACACTTCGCTGTCTAGGTTTGATCCAAACTTTCTGCGTTTCTCAGCGATACGATTCCGCCAGTTAAATTTTCCAGTCGCGTCAATCCCCTGCTCCTTCGTTGCGATGCCTATGATAAATCGCGAACTTCCCGGATGAAAGGCGACGACTCGGTTAAGTTTTGGACGATCCGCGGGGAACTCCGGATAAACTTTAAAAAGCAGTGTTTCTTGACCCGAATCGGCGATGATCTCATACTCTCCTAATGCCGCGGGGACAACCAAAGTATGCCCGACGATCAACGGTTCTCGGGTTCCATTTCGCGTATTTCTTAAAGTCACTTGTCCTTTCACCACCGTATAAACATGGAACCGGTCAGAAGTTTGATCCGATATTGATAAGGGCGACTTTTGAATTTCTTCGGCGGAAAATCCTCTTAACTTCAAGGCTTCAATGTGAAAATCAGGATGACCTTTGACAATAAACCGTTCTCCTTGACCGTCCGCAAATTCCTCGATCTTCTGCCAGGGAGCTTTTAGATAATTCACCAAATCTTTCCCGCGGAGCTGATCAAAATCAGCCGCTATCAGTGCTTTAGTGACCTGTAAAGGACGGCCGGAAGGATCCAACAGGCGATACGTTAAATCAGACGGATGGCCGATTTCTAAAGTTTTGATCCCGCCCTCTAAACAATGGACGGTCCCGGCCGGCACGGTGAAAGACTCCTCTGGCTGAGGGTGCACGACATTCAAATATTTCCGCAAGTCTTCACCATCGGCAATGGCTTCTCTGAGCAGCTCCTCGGTGACCTTTGGCTTCAGGCCAAGATAAAATGTGCTGCCTTTGTCAGCAGCAATAATAATGAACGTTTCGGCCTTTCCTTGATCCTTTTCGCTAAGCTGTCTGGCAATCTCGCTGCTGGGGTGAACATGGACCGACGTGATGCCCTGCCCGTCTAAAAACTTCAGGATAAAGGGAACTGTCCCACCATAATTCTCCATGACCGCGGTCCCGTAAAAGCCGTCTCCCAACCCAAGAGCTTCAATTTGGTCAAGGGGCACATTCCCAAGGGTCCCGTTAATAATCCTCGATGGATTATCCGGATGGGTCGAGACTTCCCAGGACTCAGAAATATTAAAGTCGATTCGTCCTCTATCAATGCATTTAAGCAGATTAATCCACCGGCCTCCCCAAGGCTGGTCACGAAGGTAAGGACTCAATCTCACAAAATTGCTGATTAATTTTGTCTTATCATTTTCCGCGACAGTTGTTGGTAAAAGTGAAGCGGCAATGATTTTCTGATAACTGTCATCCGGGAAACGTCCCAGATTTTTATTAAATCGTTCCATAAAATATTCCGATGCATGCACCCCAAATCCACCGTACATGATTTCCTTCGGCAGACCCTTTGCGTCCGTCGGATGATCAAAAGAAATTTTGATCAAACCCTTCATGTCCTTCATGACTTGATCATTGCCGGCCGCGATATCCGCAGCCGTATAAAAGACATATGGAAGCGCAAGACCAAGATCAATAAGGCCATTTGTTTTCAAATCATCAATAACGTGCTGCTTTGTGGCTTCCGAAAATCTTAGTCGATCGTTATAAAAGACGTCAGGAATGATCCTTCCGGACTTAAAGAGATATTTTTGGGCCCCGTTATTCGCGTAAATGATCAAATTTTTTCTTAAACGCGGCTCGATCTTTTCAATGAAACCCCGCGTTTCTTCATCCTCAATATTTCGATCGATGATAACAATCAACAGCCGCGCTTTTCTCAACCAGGCGTTCACCTGTTCGGCCATATCGTCGGTAAATGTCCCTAAAACCGTCAATATGGTTCCCCGGAGAGCAGAAATCCAAACCGGATGCTCGCGGGACAATCCTTGGTGGATTCTTTCCAATATGTATTTGTTATAATCGCCTAGGGAATACGAACGCTCCACAAAAAACGCGAGCAAATGGCTGACTTGTAAAAGTAGAATGATCGCGTGGACGATCGGATGAGAAACGGCAAAGTTAACGATCCAGCTAACAATGACGACAATCAAATTAGCGACCATTCCGCCAAGCAGCGGCGAGCCGCGGATCCCGTCGACCCGGCCAAAATAAAGAACATCCCAAATTCCCGCGGATGGTTTATGGGGGGACTGTCCCCTTTTGGGGACTGTCCCCCATAAGATATGCCCCAACTCATGAATCGGGGTGACCAGAGTCACCATCAAAAAGAAACGCAGGATCGCGTTGAGAATGGGATATTTCCGCGCGCCCAACTGGGCCAGGGCCAAGTGCGCCGGACCATTAAGGGGACTGTCCCCTGTTGGGGACTGTCCCCTATTGCTTATGGTGCCGGATCGGCTGGCATGAACCAAATAAGCTTTTGTTGATTGCAAAATTTTAGCGGCAACAAAATGGTCTCTTTCCCACGTCCATACCGTTCCATCTATGATCTCTTTGCCTATGACATCATCGAGTGAGATCGGCTGCAGCGGCCCGCCGATCAGGTTCCAGCCTTTAATCAGATTGACTTCAAAATCGGTCTCATCACCTTTCACAACCACATCGACCGCTGACCGATGCACATAAACCCAAAGACCTTGAAACGGTGTTAACATGGATTCGTCGCTGACACGAGCAAGCTTTCCATCAACCATACTCCAAACAAAACCAATCGCGCCGACCTGGGTCTTGAACTGGGCGACCGTCTTCCCTGAATCAGCCACCGCAAACGAAACCAAATGCCAGCCTGGGCTTAAGTTGAAAGTCTGAGTCGCTTCATGCAGTGGCGGCGGTGGTGGATCATCATCGGCGTTCGCCTTGCGCGCGTCGCCCTGACTTAATACCACGATCGTCCCCAACATCATGAAGAGTCTGGATAAATGATGTCTCATGGAAACAACAAACCAGAAAAACAGGATCACTGGTATCGCTAAAAGGAACGAATGATTGCTTGTGCTTCCCGGTACTGAATTTTCTGGTTCGGAGATTGTTACATGATCTAACACATAGACCCAATAACCTGCTCCTGAATTGAGCGAATGCACACTCACAAAATGCTGACCATCCCAAGCCCACACAACGAGAATGCTGTCGCCATGAATCAACGTCTGCACGGCGATAGGGTCTTTGGCACCAGCACCGCCGAGATTCCAGCCTGACTTCAAATTCATCGTGAATTGCGGCGCAACACCACGTAGCGAAATATTTTTTGCTGACAACACATAGACCCAATACCCTGACCCTGGCACCAATGGTGTGGCCTCGTTGGCTACGATCATTCGCTGATTGACCGCGTCCCAAGTCCAGACCTTTCCGACGACACCAGCTTTGGTTTTGAATTGAGCAACGGTCGTCTCGGTATCAAGGACACCAACCGAAATCAAGTTCCAGCCTTTTTTCAAACCAATGACCTGCGTTTTTTCATGCGGCGGCTGATCCGGTGGCAGGCCATCATCGGCCCATGTCCATTGATTGATGGTCCACACCAATCCAATCCCCGCCAATACTTGCAAAACCGTACGATAAGCTCTTAGTTTTGTCATTGCGAGGAGCGTTTCTAGCGACGAAGCAATCTTGTTCAAGAAAGATTGCGTCGCTGCACTTCGTTGCGCTCGCAATGACACGCTTGACGGGAATGTTGCGGAAATTTGTCCTGCAGGCAACGGACCAACAACCATCACAACTTCATCATTTACGACTTCAATGCTCATAATCGGCTTGCGCGGCGGGGCCTGAGTATGAGGTAAAAGGTCGAGCAATAAATTATGAACAAAAATTTGTAATTCTCTCATTATCTCAAACAAGTCGTCGCCTTTAGGCTCTCCTTCGAGCCTCAAATAGGCCATATGGATCTGTGTTTCCCTCTTACTCTCAAACCTGGGCCCGTTTCCAGTAGCCCCTTTGTGTTCTGAATCAAAAGTTTGTGGAGTTGTAGCACTCGTTACTCTGGTAAAAAATGATATGAGTAGGAAGGCAAAAATCATGCCAACAAGTAAAAGATCTATGTTATTCGATCCTTCGATCTTCTCAAAACCCGCGGAGGACCTCCTCTTTGACTCATACGTCCCGGCTGTTTTGGGTATAATCCAGCCGGTTGGTTCAGATGGAGTAGAAGTCTTTACAGAGGCTCTCCACTTTTTCATTTCATGTCCGATCCACCCTCCCCTATATCCGGCCTTCGGCAAAGCTTTGGGTTGTTGCCCCAGGAATCTTGATAATTGATAAGCCAACCAACGCGGCGGGAACACGACCCACAAAAATCCATATTTGGCAGTACTCAATGGGAAAATAAAATTATTAATATATTCTGCCAGAGCATACATAACAGAAAACAGGAAGGCAGAAAAGACAGGAATTCTGCCAACAAAAACATAGATCAATGTG
This sequence comes from Candidatus Omnitrophota bacterium, assembly GCA_023247795.1. Classification (GTDB taxonomy): domain Bacteria; phylum Omnitrophota; class Gorgyraeia; order Zapsychrales; family JANLHA01; genus JAHFFS01. The sequence continues at coordinate 36,232 of JAHFFT010000017.1, read as the reverse complement.
ATAAATAAAACAATATTTAGAATTCCTAAAGCAATGCGATTCCATTTAAAGAAATCATATTTAATAGTGTTGGATATGTTTGTAAAATGCTTATAAATAATTTTGCTGTCAATTTTTCCAATTTTTAACAATATAATAAATGCGACAAAAGCAATCCAAATCAAAAAGGTAACAGGCTTAATAACAGGAGCGGTAAGAGTATCGAACGCAGCCAAACCCACTAGAGCAATAAAAATATCCGGCATTCGTGTTATCAGATTATTTTGCTGAACATAATGATCTGAAGGCATTTGTTGTTTCATCTTTTGATACTTTATTTCTACCTCTGCTAACTTAACAAGCCAGAAGCCGGTATACACCGCCCCTCCCCAGGAAATGGATAGTAACGCCACCGAACTAAAAATATCTACCTGCGGTAAATAACCAAAGAATACTCGACTTAAAAGAAAAGCCGGAAACGCCATGGCCACAGCAAAATTCTGTAATGCACTAATCGAAACGAGCTCTCTGACAAATTTTATCTGCTGGAATGAATTATTCAGTTTCTTACTGCGTGCGATTTGTCTTTCCCATTCATTTTGCTCGATAGTACGTTTTGTTGATTGTTGATTATTCAGAAGAAAATAGGCAAAAGATGTAATTACCATTAAAATTCCAACAAAAATCCATTGAACCGCTTCTACGGATTGACTATGCTCAGTCAAAGGACTGGATTGGGATTGGGTTGGCGCTGCCATGGAGCCAGGCTGTTCGACATTGACCCAGGAACCATGAGATTCAACTGCGTCTGTTGTTGTAAAGCGGGAGGCGCCCGGCTCTAGCGTCCATACAGAGCCATTGATGAGTTGTGTAATAGCACTGGGCTGGCCGGCCTGATTAAAGACTTGAAGTTCTGTCAATTTGATGGAATTCTTTGATCCGCCAACAAGGTGCCAACCAGCTTGATAAGATGACGCCGCTTTCTCGAATATTCGCGCGTCATTTAAGGTCGTGGATTTTCGCGCATTGACACCCATCAACGAAAATGCTATATTCAAAACAAAAAAGAGGAGGTGATTAAAGATGTCCCGCAAATATGAATTTCCCGTGTTAATAGAAGAAGATGAGGATGGCGTCCTCATTGCTTCCGCTTTAGGCCTTCCTGGCTGCCACAGCCAAGCCAAAAATCTACCAACCTTACTTAAACGTATCAAAGAAGCGATCGCTTTATATATCGAGGAAACTAAAGAAATTCCCCACCATAAATTCGTTGGTCTCCAAGAAGTTGAAGTCACCGCATGAGACTGACCCCTCTGAAGCCTGCTGTCGTCATCAACATTCTTAAAAATCTCGGTTATCTGCCTGTTAGACAACGGGGGAGTCATATTTTTTTCCGACACCCCAATGGCCGAACCACAGTTGTTCCCTTCCACAAGGGTGAAGATATTTCCAAAGGGCTGCTGCATAAAATCTTGCAGGATATCGACACCGACTGGGAAAAATTCATTTCTCACAAATAACATCATCTTAAGAAGAACGAATATCAGCAATCCCCAAACCATGACGTGTTGAGCGGCTGCGGGCTGTTGAACTGTTCCGGCTTGACGGGCATAGATCCAATACCCTTCTCCTGAATTGAGCGAATGCACACTCACAAAATGCTGACCATCCCAAGCCCACACAATGAGAATGCTGTCGCCATGAATTAACGTCTGCACGGCGATAGGGTCTTTGGCGCCAGCACCACCGAGATTCCAGCCTAAATTCAAATGCATCGTGAATTGCGGCTCAACACCTCGTAGCGAAATATTTTTTGCTGACAACACATAGACCCAATACCCTGACCCTGGCACCAATGGTTTAGTCTCGTCGACAACAGCGATCATTCGCGGATTGACCGCGTCCCAAGTCCAGATCTTTCCGATGACACCAGCTTTGGCTTTGAATTGAGCAACGGTCATCTCGGTATCAAGGACACCAACCGAAATCAGGTTCCATCCCTTTTTCAAACCAAGGACCTGCGTTTTTTCATGCGGCGGCTGATCTGGTGGTAGGCCATCATCGGCCCATGTCCCTTGATTGATGGTCCACACCAATCCAATCCCCGCCAATACTTGCAAAACCGTACGATAAGCTCTTAGTTTTGTCATTGCGAGGAGCGCTTCTAGCGACGAAGCAATCTTGTTCAAGAAAGATTGCGTCGCTACACTTCGTTGCGCTCGCAATGACACGCTTGACGGGAATGTTGCGGAAATTTGTCCTGCGGATAACAGATCAACAACCATCACAACTTCATCATTTCCAACTGTAATGCTTTTAATCGACTTCAGCGGCGGGGCATGGGATTGAGGCAAAAGATCTTGGACTAAAGCCGCCATGAAATTATCCACTTCCGGCAATCTTGCAAAGACATCATCGCCGCTAGCAACCCCTCTCAACACCAAATCAGCCGTTTGTGGTTTTGACACACTCGTTTTAGTCAAATACGCTATCAACAAGAAAGCGACCAGAAAATAAAAGATGTTGGATTCGAAATTCTGCGACGCGGCGGTTGGACTTGCCGAAGAGTTCCCCGTCCTCACAAATTCCTCATTGACCGGCATGCCGGTAACCCGGGTGAATCGAATTATTGTAGCTTCCGGAATGCTGAGCGCCAGGACAGGACCGTTGAGTACTTTAGCGCGAATTATTTGAGAGACTATTGTGTGAAGGGATTCCCTGGGGACTGCTATCTGAATACATCTTAAGAAGTCCTTTGCTAATGATGGAGGAATTGACCGCGCAAAGGAAAGATCAATGACCAGCAGGACTTGATGATTGTTGATTCCAATTCCTGTAATTGGCTTCAGCGGTGGGGCCTGGGCATCAGGTAAAAGGGCTTGTAATAAATCACGCATAAAGTCCTGTACTTTATCCATCCTCTTAAACAAGGGTTTGCCGTCGGGAAACCCTTCTAACCGCAAATCAGCAAATTGTGGTTTTGACACACTCATTTTGCTAGTCCGATGAGCTGTCAACAAGTAACCCATACCTATCAAGAGGAAAGCTACCGCTATTAAATAAATGCTGTTAAATCCGCTGCCCTGCGCCGCAACGCTTTGATTTGATCGCGCTCCTCCCGTAACAAGCGGCACTTTTTGGGACGGATTTCCTGGCTCCCCTCGAGAATTTTTAGTCCAAACAATAACTTCAATTTTGGCGGCGGGATCGATCTTTGGCGCTGGCTTATCAAATAATTTTAAAGGCTTGTCCTCTTGGACGTTTGAACTTACTTTTCGTTTTGAACTGTCAAATGGCCTTTGGTCATCAACCAGTTGCCTTTTTTGCCCGGCGGCCGCTTGCAATGATTGCAATGGAGTATGTATAACTTGTGTCGCTTTTAACGTACCGTCAAAATAATATTTAATAACAAATCCATTATCATAAAACGGAGTGTGCCACTCCACACCAACCGTTCCGTCCGGCATTGGGAATGCCCTGACCCCCGTGGGTGAAGTCATAACCCCTTTTTGATCTTCATATGTCAAAGTAACATGCGCGGGCGCGTTTCTCTCAATTCTCATCAGTTCAATAAAACCATTTTCGGAATGCGAATCACCCAGCTCAACCGGGCCATAGAAACCAACCTTTTGACCCTCTTTTCTAAATTGCAGTGTTGGGGCAACAATTCCGTTGATAGCCGACGTTAAATAAAGTTGATCTGTTTTTGAAAGCGCGTAAAGCAGGGTCTGCGGAACTATTCTGAGGGAGCGTTCCATGCTCTCCGCTACGGAGTCGGAAACAGCAAAATGACATCGTATCCCCGCGTAATCCAAAACTGCTACGGCCGCTTCGTGGTAGGGCTCAATAATCACTGTCAAAATCCAGTATTTGATTGTCTCCTTGCCACCCAGACCCAACAAACCTTTTTTCAGATATGCCTCAACCTCATCAAGACGGTAGACCATAAGCCCCCGAAGCCGATCGGCCTGCCGAGGCCGCACAGTGTTTCGTCTGGTCACCTGATTATCCAAACGGGACTCTAATGTTCTGTAATAGTCACCACTAAAAAGAGTCTCTACCGCAGCATGGAAGTGATTCGCAAGGTCTGCCTTTGCAAACTTTTTATCTGGATCAATTTGCTTCCAATCCCCGTCCCAGGTCAGAACTCCATTGTTCTTCCTTAACTCTGATATAAATTGCTCGGAATGTCTTTTTGTTGGGAAGCAGTTGGCAATCAGGCCAGGCGCTTTGTTAAGCCTCTCTACTAACGTGTTAACAGACGATTGTACCTGCCCGGGAAGTTCTTCATAGGTGCGAATGATTGATCCGGAATTTTCGCCATCGATCGTCTGCGATTCTGTTGGCGCAACTGGAGAAACGGGCTGCTCCTGCCCTCTTGATAATGTTGTTGTATAAGCAGGGTTTGCCGATTTTTTATGAGCAGGCCGTGACATAGGCTCGGCCAACGCCTTTCTAGTGACTTTTAAAGCATGCTGACCAGCAGGCGCAACCTCTATAGATTCAGGATGTGACAAAATCTTGACTTCAGAAGAATCTGATGAGGCAGGGAACGTGGCCGTTATTTCTTCAACTGCGCCCGGCCCAGGCTGGCTAAATTCAATTGTGATAACCTCTGACGGTAGGCCTTCAAGGTCATCGGCATTAAGAGCGACCAACATGATCTGATCACCCTGAGTTAACTTGAGAGTTGCCGTTGTTGTTTCTCCAGGAACAAATTTTTTGGAGAAGAAACACCCATTATTATAGTAAGTGTACTCATAGATAAAATAGCCTTGTGCTTGATCGACCGGATCCCAAGACAACTCTTTCTCATCTTCATTAGCTCGCCGGAACGATATGTTATCTGGTGCCGGTAAACGACCCACGGCATAATCGATGCGCATATCCACAGGTGCCTCCGGCAGACGAATTTGCGCTATTGTCTTCTTGTGTTTTTTAAACTTATGATAGCCGCCGCTAAGCCCTGGTGTTTCTCTCACATCATTAAAAGAAATCTCCAAAATTGGCATACGTGGAAATTCCATAGAAAAACTGTCATCCTCAAAGCGAACCTTCTTTTCTACCTTTTGCTCTTGACCATTTGAGTCGATCCCAACAGCCTTTATCTTATGAATCCAACTACGGAAGTTTGTTTGTTGCTCGCTTGGGACAGCATATTTAACTTTGATAATTATTTTGTCTTTCCCATACACAACCTCCATAGGAACATCATAGGGTATGATTTTTAACCCACTGTTCAACCAAACATTACTTAATTCCTCATAGAAAAACGCCTGAAGTACCAAACGGATTTCCGCCTCTTGAATCTTAGTTAAAACCAATACCCCTTCTTGCGCTACTTGTGGTTGCGTTACCGGCTCGACCGTCACCTGTTCTGTTATTGGAACAATTTCCTCTTCGCTGGTTATGGAACCTTCGTTGATCGGCCCTTTGGGCTCGTCGAAAATCTCTTCAGGTTGTGTTGTTCCAGAACCAGTTTCTGAGGTTTCATCCCCCCTCTTCCCAAAATCTTCAACTTCACTAACTTGAATCGGCGTTGTCTCTGTGGGAGTTGTTTCTATCGGCGCTGGTAGAGCCGCTTCTTCAATCGTAATCATGTCGGAAGGCGCACCATATCGGCCTGTAGCATTTCTCGTCATCATCACAAACTTTTTTTCATCACTTTCAGAAAGAGCAATGCTAATTTCAGTCTGTACACCGTCATTGATTTCAATCTTCTTACCGCTGTCGATGAATTCGATTACATATCCAGCGGCCCCGGTAACCGTCGTATAAATGACTTGCACTGTATTAGGCGACGTTACAACAACACGAATTTCTTTGGGAGCTTCTAAAAGTGCTGCTTGCGGCTGGCGAGGGTCAATCACTGCAACTTTTTCTTCGACGGCAGGATGCGCTAATTCTAAAGTATACGAAATCCCTGTTGTCGCGAATGTCAATGAATATCGCGAAGACCAGGGGATGGCAATCTCAATCGCGTTGCTGGCTTGTAAATTCAGCGTGATCTCCTCCTTCTTCAGCCTTCTCAAATGACTTATTTTTGAAGAACGATCGAAAACTTCACAAAAAATCTGTAATGACCTGTCATGGATAAAATCATAAAACCTTCTAACAATTGACATCTGCGTAGAAAATCCTTCCGGTAGCGCGACCGGAATAGCAACTGTAAGGATTGGCCAAACCGCAACCACATTGGGATTCAATGGCTCCGGAAAGGTGCTGTTGGGGGCAATGGCTTTAACGAGCCGTGTTAAAAATTCCGCTAACCCCACCTTTTTGCTTTTGACGATTTTAGTGCTAAGCGCGTCCTCTTCGACGGCAGCACTTTCAACAATTTCCTCATCGCTGGTTCTGAAAGCTTTGTCTTCTTTGATCAGCTCTTTACGAGCGTCGGAAATATCTTCAGGTTGCGCGCTTCTTCCAGAACCAGGTTCTGAGGTTACCCTCTTGCTCCCCAAATCGTTGGCTTCGTCATGTTTAATCGGCTCTGTATCTGCAAAAATTTCTTCTTTCGGCGCTGAAGGCGCACCTTCAATGATGTTTTTAGAGGTAGGCATTTTTATTATTTGCGGCACCGTCGCGGTGACAGTGGATTCGACCTGCTGAGGCTGCTGTTCATTCTGTGTGGGCTTATTCTTCGATTGTTCAATCACCTCTGAACCGCGGATTTGTCTTGCTCGATTAACGATAAGTCTTAGTTGAAGTGGCTCAAACAATATTCGATGAGGATTTTCCTTCGCTCGTTCCACAACCGCTTCTAAAAATACGTCTCTTCCCATCACAAGCCCACCGACGTGATTATATCTTAATGACTCTACGATCTCTTTCACATCCACGTTTACGACGGTAACCGTTCGTTGAACGCTGATGCTTCTGATGATATGGTTATCTTGATCAATCACATTGCCCACGTAAACTAAATCCATATTCCTTGGTTGTTCTTTTGCAACATCGATGTGGGGAAACAAAATTTCTAATATTTGATCCGTATTATTAACAAAGGCTATCTGCGCACCGCCATTAACAGCAAGCAAAAAGCGATGACGCAATTCTTTCGGCAGACCCTGATGACCCAAAAGACGTTGTGCCACACTGATCAAATCACTTCCAGAAACCGCAACAATAAACCCACCTATCTCCAAATAACGAAGAACTTGCGGAGTTATACAATCGTTTCCATCGATGATAATGAACGTCTGAGTCTTGCGAGCATCAATGAATTCTCCTGGCTGATAATTGATCACATCAAGAATTTCAGAAAAATGATGAGTCAGGTAATCAAAATTTTTAATAATATCATTTTGTACCGATACAAACACTTTCGTATGCGCCATCGCCTCATCTTCATCTCGGATATCATTCACGATATGACTGAAGATCTCGTGATAAAGGATCTCAAGTTGTTTTTCAGCAGCGGTTAACTCGAAAAAGTTCGGATGGATATTGACCTGTCTTTGATCAATTTGCGCGGTCGCGATATATAGGGTAGGTTCGTTGCCAATGGTCAAATCTTTAGGATCGGTGGTGATGTTGATCGTCACCTCCACCGGCGGGCCGCGCACCTCCGGCACTAAACTCGACAATCGTTCCTTTAAGGATTCCTCCCAGCGGGGATCCCATTCCCCAGCAAGATTCTTAAATTCAACCCCATCTGGCCGAATGATCGCCGTCACCGTTGCTATCGATCGCTCTGTGTTAAACCGCGTGACCGCCATCCTATGATCCGCTTCGCTTACCGGAAGATCTCGATAGGCTGCCAACTGACTTATCTTACACGCTCGCAATGTTCGTCCTTCATGAATTCCTCCTCTGGAAATGACGGAAGGACTGTTCATATCCTTATCTTGGGCCCATTGCCAGATGTCCTCTTCTTTAACTGGTAGGCGTTTCTCTCCATTGGGCTGATGAATACTTCCTCCTGACAATTCCACGATCAAACCAATGCCTATCCAATCCCATAACTTTTGGACCGGTTTTGATAACACCGCTAATCCATAGGTCCCTAACAACACCTTTATCCCACCGCCCACACTCTCCTCTTTAGCATCCCCCCCCTGATTGACATTCTCTTTGCCATAGACAACTGCTAACCCAGCGCCCATAGGATCCTGGATCCCTCGGGATATACTGTAACTGGCAATGACATTCCAATTGCGACCAAGATCAGCCGCACGGTTGACATTAAATACCCGCCCGTTTAACCGTACTCCTCGCCACAGGCTTCCGGTCATCGTCACCCCATTCTTGACTGCTGCCGGCATTTCCGCCAATTCAGGGGCAATCACCACGGCAAGCACAGGTCTACCTTGATAAACCAAGGTCAAAGAAAAAGCGTAACCGTCCTTTCCTGAAGTATACGCTCTGGTTCCATCTAAAGGATCTAAAACCCATACCCATGCCGCACCGAAATTCTCCTCATTTCGCGCGATCAATTCCTGGTCACTAATTTTCTCTTCTCCCAATACATAATGGCTTGGGAAGGTATTCAAGATTTCTCTTATCACCATGGTTTGTACAGGGACATCCGCCTTCGATAAAACGGTATTGTCATGCTTAATCGTTTGCCCAATACCCACGTCTCCGGATCCATAAGAATTACCCTTAATTTCAACTAACATGTTCCGCGCCTGTTGACCAACTCGAGACGCCAAATTCTCCATTTCAAGCAGGGTCTGCGCCCGCACGTTAAAACTTAAGCCATACCATAGGAGCTTAATTTGCGTCATGCCTGTTGCAACCTTCTCCTGAACTTCTCTGATTAATGCCAAGTACTCATCGGTTCCATCAGGTCCTTTTAGCTTGGATGTTATAAGTGTCACGCCTAAAATATCTTCCACTTGTTGCCCCACGTTAGCCGCCAAATCAATCCGGTCTTCAACAGCCGTTTTATCATTACCGGTAAAATCATCGCCGATATAAACAAACTCTGAATAATCGGCACCCAAAATATCCGTTAATCGATCAACGCCATAACCTTTGTTCATTCCTAACGGCGCGGTCGTGATCGTCGATGTCCCGGTCGCACTTACGTCGGCGGCGATATTCAATTCTTTATATCTGCGGCGGATTTGCTCAATCCATACCTGACGTTTCTTCTTATCTGGATCAAAGCGAGCCCTCAAATCCGGATCATCAATAACCCCCAGGACTTTCAAATCGAGCTCTGTTTCCTCATTAACAACCTGCTCTTCTTGATCGGTACGCTCTTGAATTCTGCGCTGATACATTTTGATCTCTTCCGATCCTTCTCTAATTTCCTTCAAAACCTGCATGACCTTTGCTACATTTTCTTCGCCAAGCTCGTCTTTTTCTTTTACCGCGTAAATTTCTTCGTACTCTTCCGTTAACAGATTAAAACTAAACATCCGCGATCCATTGGTCCAAACCATATGCACGTGCTCTAAAGAATGTTTTTCCTCTCCGGCCGCTTCCAAAAAGAATGGGATCACCTCTCGTTTCGCGCGTACGATATCCGCGCCTCCCATGATCGCGAATTCTCCCCCTAACTTAACAATTTCGATAACGGAATGAGCCGTCTTAAGACTCATGTTCTTCCTTGCGCTGGTGAGACTGTTATCTTTGTCCACGACCACCACAATGCGTCCAACGGCAAGTTTTGATATCAATCGGCGTCTGAACAACTTGTCTTGCTTTGGCATAAATCCGACCTGGGTTCGATACCAATTCCATTGGGTCAATATCAGAACCACGTGCACAGCGATGATCTTGATCCATTTTTCGATCCCATTCTTTATCTTATTGCCAAACGTTTGACCCAACATCCTCTTCATCCTCTTTGTATCAAGACGCGCCAATTTTTCATCGTCGATCTGCTTTGCAATATGACTGATCAATTCATGATACAGTTGGATGAATTGATCACTTCGATTCTGAGCAAAGAAGTATGCCGGATGGACGATCACTTTGGGAATAACAGCACTGCGGTCCGCGGCCGCGATATAAGGCAGGCCATGAGAAGATCGGACCAAGCACTGAGGAGACATTTCGGTTGTTACTTCAAAGTCAAATACTTTTGGCACTGCATACTCATATCCTGGAGAAACCTGTTGGTATTGAATTAATTTATCAACCTTTTGAACGATGGCGGCCTTCCATGACACCGGCAAACCATTTGCCCCCTCAACCGGACTCAAACGAACCTTATCTCCGTCAACGGAAACCCTCACCTTTCCGATTGGGCCTTCCCGTCCCTGCGAATATTTTGCCATCATCGATTGATGTTCATCTTCACTTACGATCCGCTCACTGTAAGGAACGCTCACCGAATTTGTCAATGACTGCGAATAAACTGATTTTGGAGACGATATCGTCTTGGCGAGTTGCGGTGTTAAAACTGAAGCCCCTTGATTTCTTGGGGCCGCTAACATCATCTTGGCAATATCGTCTGATAAAGTACTGCGCACTCGTCCCCAGTAAAAATCATCCACATGAATTGACACCTTGTTCCCTCTGATCAACCACTGGTGCAGGGGATGACCACGATACAAGGCCACTGCTAAAGAATTCGTATTAGCTGTTGGACAAGTACAGATTTCAATCCCCTGTTGCCTAAGAACGGTTAACAATTCCTCTGCCTTGCTTAAATTATCTCCATTTTCGATGGCCTCACCTGCGGAAGAATACCCCTTCTTCGGCCCTTTCGTAATGACTGATCCTTGGATTGCTAAAATCGTTCCATGATTGACAAAGCTCACGCCGCATCTAATACCATCTTCCACAAAGGCAAGATGATGTCGTACACGTTGTTCTTTATCTTCAACACCGGCAATCTCCATGAGATTGTCTTGCGTTTCTGTTCGGTTTGGCAAATCCTTCCGTGCCGCTTGATAAGTATGTCCCATATCTCCCAAATGGGCCATTGTGACCATACCTTGTTGACAAACCCTATCGATAATATTTTTGTAGTCAGAGGTCTTTCGGTAATGGGTATTTAAATTATGATCATCTATTAAGGCCTCGGCCCCCGCTAAATCCATTCCTATCAATCGGTCACGATAACCAGGCGATTCATTTCGCATCGTCATGATTGTCTCCATGACATCTTCCACATGTTCTGGCGACATGGCAAGATCATGGCGTGGGAAAGAAGCAACCAGTCTCGCTTTAAATGACCCACCAAACTTCCATGCTGCAAGGCGTTCTGCCTTGTCATAGGCCCGAAGGATGGCCTCAATGACCTTACGGGTATCTGGCTCAAATTTTCTAGATAAGCTGATTAGCAACCAAAGGTCTTGAACGCCATCAGCAAAATGTTGTAACGCCACATGGGTTACCATTCGTTCCCAACTATCTAAATCATAGATTCCGATTTTTGTTTTTAATCCGAACTCTTTATATAATTTCCATATAAGCTGTTGCGCTTCCGCGGTTAAGTCGGCCCACAATATTCTCTCCTGCTGATACTGTCGTAATCTCGCAATCCAACCCTCTTTATCCTCAACATCGCTTCGCTGGATTGCCTGCGCAAAATCCTCCATGATTTCGGATTTATAAACGACCATCTCATTCCAACTGAATCCTTCATGAACAGATTCTCCGATGTGAGTATGCCAATGCCGTTTGGGCCATTGGCGCACAATCGAAACCACGGCCTGATAAGCCAGATTAGAATAATCAAATGATCCATCTTTATTCGTAACAATATTGAATAAGGCACCTATTTCCATTTGTGCCTGCCCGGAAACGCCCCCTTGGATCACAGTTAACAGTTCAATGACATGACGATCCCCATTCACTTGAATTTCCTTCTCAACGGCAGCGCGGATCTCTTCGACAACCGTTTGTTCCAGCGAAGTTAATTGAACATTTGTCATGGCTGTTGCTGAATCAACAACCAGAAGACTTCTGAACTCGAAATAAAGCAAATCCTGCATATTAGCCGGCCGATAATACCTTAAGAAATCAAAATTGATCGTATTGGTTATTCTTATGTAGGAAATATCTAGCTGCCGAGAAAATAGAGATGGGTCCGCTTTTGCTGCAGCTGGAACCTCTTCTCTTGTGAGCAGTTCGATTTTTCCTGTTTGGGTATTAAATTTAAATTCGCTCGATAAACTTCCACGATACCGGACTCCATCACCAAGAATAATGTTATGGGACGCCTCATCGACATAACCACCCAACCATACTTGAATGTTGTCTTCTTTTCCTTCGCCGCCAATAGCACTTAACATTTTTTCACGCGTTGCCGTAACGCGCTTTAAATGATTCGCCGCCGGATAAATTCTATCGATATGGGTTATGGCTCCGGTCTTATTATCTGGGTTGTACAAGACAAAACTGAGACAATTGACTATACCGAAGGTAGCTAATAAATAATTCTCATCGAGTGCATTGGTTACCGCCCATTCTCCTGGAGTAATAAAAATTGTATGCTGATAGGGCTTGACCTCCGCGCTTACTGCTTTGTAGTCAATGGTAGGATGATATTTCTGTAGATATTCTCTCTCTTTAAAATGTATCGTATCTGCCAACGCCTGATCTTCATCCCTGATCCCTTTCACAATATGGCTGAAAATCTCATGATATAGGATCGCTGCTTGTAATTCTGAATCATTCAATTCGAAGAAATGCGGATGGATATTGACCTGTCTTTGATCAATTTGCGCGGTCGCGATATAGATGGGTGGTTCGTTATCGATGGTTAAATCTTGCGGATCGGTGGTGATGTTGATCGTCGCCTCCACCGGCGGGCCGCGCACCTCCGGCATTAAACTCAACAATCGTTCCTTTAAGGCTTCCTCCCAGCGGGGACCCCATTCCCCGGTAAGATTCTTAAATTCAATCCCATCCGGCCGAATGATCGCCGTCACCGTTACTATCGATCGCTCTGCGTTAAACCGCGTGACCGTCCTCCTATGATCCGTTTCGCTTACCGGAAAATCGCGATAGGGATTATTCACTTTCGGTCTTTCCCGCAAAATCTTCGTAAACACCTCCGTGATTTTCTTCGCTGGAGCTACCAGCCGATATATTGGATTGCCTTTCGGATCACGCGCCTTATCCGTTGTTGCCTCCATAAAATTGATATCACGAACCACCCTCATCCCCTGTGCTGTTAACATCATGATATCTTCCTTCTCAGGAATGATCGCCCCTCGATACGGCCCTTGTGAATAAGCTTTCCTTGTCTTTTCATCATGCTGTTGATAGTCATTAATTACGATCACATCAAAAAATTCTCTGATCTTGACCTCCTCTCCCAACGTCATTTTCGCGTGCTCTTCCATTTTTTCGATAATCCTCCGGAAACTATGCCCTACCGTCTCCTCGTCATACACCGCATTCATAAAAAACACTCTCGTTGCCTCTTTACTGCCGCGCAGTGCCTGTAAGATATCCCGATGCAGCAACAAAGTCGGCATCAAACTCGTAAAGTCCGTTAATCCCGCGACAATCAACTTTGCCTTCTCCATCGGTGTCCCGCTTCGGGTCGCCGTCCCTACCCTGGGAAATAAATAATCTACCCGCTCTAACCGATTCCCAATCTCTACCGTCACATGCGGCACATGCGAAATCATATCCTGCCCATACCTTCTTAACCCATCTCGATACTCCGCGGTAAGCACATTCGCCTCGGTAAAACTCGGTAATGCGATCACATTCAACTCCAGTAAATTCGATAAATACCGCAACCCCGAGTAAATCCCCCCATCATTAAAAATCTCCCTCTCATACGCCTGCGTCATCAACCATGCCCCGATCAACAGCAAATTCCTTAAACTATTCCCGCTTAAATTCAAATACTCGGGCTCTATCAATTGGTTGTCCACAACCTTGTATATCTTCAACAACTCCTCCCTCAATTTCCCATACCGTTCCCGCTGTTGATCCGCCTGCTCCAGCAATCTCCTTGCTTCCGCTTGCTCCTCTTCTGCCCGCACCCACGCCGCCTCTACGCGTACTGCGGCTTTGTAGTTCTGTTCTTCTACCAGCCACCCTGCCCACTTCATCCATGACCGAGCTTGCAACCCATCACGTTTCACCGTCTCTGTCCCGCTCCTTGCCGTCCCATTGACCTCCTCTACCAAACTCTTCCCTCTATGATCCTCGTCCCTGCTAAACCGCTGATCCGTCATCAACTTCATCCAATCAGGAGCCCCTATCAACATCGCGCGCGCGGGATCCCCCGGCGCGATCATTCGTACTCCGAATCGAGCCATCTCCAACCATTTTAAAATCTTTGTTGATCCTCCATCATCATCAGCCGACTGTAAAATCAGCACCTGTCCCTGTGGATTAATCCTAAACCCTTCTACTAACCCTCGAAATCCTTCTACAAACGCGCTTGACGCGCCGCCTCCTGATATCACCACCATCTCAGCTGCACCTTCAATAACATCGTGATAATATTTCTGAGGCTCTTTGACTGATTTTAAGTCATGTAAATTATTCAACATCGCCTCGATTGTCTCTAATAACGCGATGATATAAACAAATGGTTTAGTCTCCGTATTCTCTAACCGCTCGATATAATTTTGCTTGATCCAGTCCGGCAGATCGGAATCCTTCAGCTTACGCTCCCATAAACTCCACCCGAACGCGATCACCGCTTGCTGCGCTTGATTAACAATCATTTGCGGTATCTGACTAACCCCATCCTGTTCTTTTGTCGTGATCACGATCTTCCTTAACGTACCTATCATCCCGACCGCGTAATATTCGGCTTTCGCTGCCACTCTCAACACCTCACATCGTTTCTCCACAGGCAAATTCTTATCCCATATCAACCCAATCATCGCGTTGATCGCCTGCGTCTTTGGTGTCGTGCGCGAAAACACCGAGAACATCTCTTCCTCTCCCTTTGCTCTTTTCATCTTCTGACCGATTTTTCGTCTTCTAATCGCATCCAACGTAAATATCGCAGGGGTCTTTAAATACGGTATTGGATTCGCTGCCTCAGCCTCGGCCATCAATACCGTCCCTTTAACCACATCCTCCTCAATAATATCCTGATCCAAAACCAGCTCTAATGCCTCTGTCACCTCACTATCATCATAATGTCGTAAAATATATGTTGCCTGCTCTCGAAACCAATAATACCCTTCCGCAACCGCACGATCATTATGCATGACCTCTATCAAGATATCTCGAATCTTTTCCCTCTGTGCCTGATCTTTTTGCTCATCCCCACGTTTCAAGATATCCTCTAAAGCATTCAACACGAATAATCCCTTCTTCACATACTCCGCGGCTTTGATCTCTACCTCATGCAACGTCACGAGGTCTGTTTCCGTATGCCCCGATTCTCGATATGACTTGCGCGCCGCGGCAACACCCATCATTTCCTGTTTTCCCAACTCTCGCATCTTCCTGGTCAATGCGTCTACGACTCCCTCTCCTTCTACTTTCCCTGCCCCTCCCATCAACCCTAACAAATGCACCGCCTGCGTCATCACCGTTACGTCCCCTTGATCCAATTTCCTTAACAACTCATTTACTAACCAATTACGTTCCATTTCATCCTTTTCCGCCCAGTTAACCATTGCCCCGGCCTTTAAGCCCGGAATATAGGACAATAACCTCATCGTCTCTTCCACTAGATTCTCATCTGAACTCTTCAATCCATTTAATACCAAATTTAACAACACCTCCTCTTCTATTTTTCCTGAACGTGATAGCCAGTCTACATATTTCTTAAATCTATTCGACCTCACCACTTCCGCATTTATCTTTCCTGCACATATCGCTTCGATGATCAACTCCGGATGGATCTTTTTTATCGCCTTATCCAGTTTTGCTTTATTCTCTGCTGCCGTCCAATCATGGTTATCTTCGATCTTGATCAATACCTCCATCAGCTCCGCCTGTGTCCCTTCCGCCCCTGCTCTTTCCAACAACTCTCTAACCTCTCGTTTATATTCTGCTGGATATTTCTGAATCACTTCAACAGCAAACATCCTTATGCTTGCACTCATTTCAGCCTGAGCAGATTCCTCTTTTAACCTTCTTGTCAGCACCATCCGGTAACTGAGATACCATCCTATCGTTGTTACTCCCCTCTGATACACATCTACAAAATCCCGTGTATGCCTCATCGCCTGATCTTCATCCCTGATCCTCTGCACAATATGGCTGAAAATCTCGTGATATAGGATCGCACCTTGTAATTCTAATTCAGTCAATTCGAAGAAATGCGGATGGATATTGACCTGTCTTTGATCAATTTGCGCGGTCGCGATATAGATGGGTGGTTCGTTACCAATGGTCAAATCTTGCGGATCGGTGGTGATGTTGATCGTCACCTCCACCGGCGGGCCGCGCACCTCCGGCATTAAACTCGACAATCGTTCCAATAAGGCTTCCTCCCAGCGGGGATCCCATTCCCCAGCAAGATTCTTAAATTCAATCCCATCCGGCCGAATGATCGCCGTCACCGTTACTATCGATCGCTCTGTGTTAAACCGCGTGACCGCTCGCCTATGATCCCCTTCACTCACCGGCAGATCGCGATAGGGATTCTGCCTTGGTTCCTTCTTAAAGGCAGAAGCATAACGACTGTTTTCTTTTAGCGCCTTATAAAAATCTTTTATGCTAAATGGCGAATTCTCCTGCCCTAACCGCAACTTCACTTGATGGATTTCTATGATATGGTTACGATCTCCGTAAAAGTTCAAATCCAAATCATTCACTTCAAATCTAATTTGGGTTTTCTCAAACAATTGTTCCTTACGGTTAAAATCTTCAATTTCTCTAATCTGCTGGTCATCTAAAGGCTCCGTCGCGCGGCCGATGGCCATTCTTAATTTCTTCAAATGGACATCCTTGATTTCCATAGGAATCTGACTTAACCGTCTTTGAATATCAAGGAGTGGTGTGCCTTCTTGCATCGAATATTGTGTTATGGGAATAAAGTCTAAGTAAAAAGTACCATTGAGTCGATCATAAGAGAATCCTTGAATTTCAACGCTAAAGGGGTTGGAAAACCGAACACTTTGCAGGATACCTTCTTCAATGGAAGTGACAACTTTTCCATGGATCATAGTTGAATACTCAAAAAGTGCTAATTTGGTTGATCGCATGATTCTCATCAAATCTTTACAAGCTTTTCGTATAATCTTGGGCTGGTATTGAGTATCTTGAGGATCTTTAGGAGTAGGCTTAGTCCTTGCGACAGAAATAATATTTAATCTAAGTCGCGCAATGGGGTCAGACAGCTTCATTATGCACCGTCCACAAGTGATCTCATTGATCTTTTCCCTGATCAATTTTAATTGGGCATTTAGCTGATCAACGCCTCCATTAACAAAATGATTAAGATCAGTGGTTATCGAAATCCCCAATCCATCCGTCGTATTTTTCTTGATATTACGTTCAATAAGCTCCCGGGTGACCAGCCGCATAAAGTCTTTTAACGAGAGTTGATCAAAATATTCTCTCGTGGGATGTTCTAGTTTTGAACGTAATTCTCTTCTCGTTTTTAGATTGTGAAAGATATAATAAAATTCCCCCTGCCCATCACGCTTCTCAGCCGGCAACGATCTTGCGGCCTGCTCCAACTCTTCTAAATAGGCATCGGTAATCTTTCGGGCATGCTCACTGATTCCTAACAGATCCCCGATCGCGTAAATGGTTCGTTCCGCTAGAAATCCAATCGCCGGTTCCGGATCCTTACCAGGCTTACGCGGCGGCCGATATTCTAAACCAGCCATAAAATAATTTTCGTCAATCATCAGCGATCCATATTTCCGCTTTATGCTGATCATCTGTTCTCGTGTCAAATACAATGGACCGCGCGATTTCTTGGCCTCGTTGGAAGCAGCCCCTGGATCTTTACGGATTTCTGGTTTAACAGTCTCATATAACGCTGCAAGCAATTGAGTTAACTCATTAGTCAAATACTCCCTAAATCCGTCACCAATCCCCATGGGCTGACTCTCCATCTCCAACAGAAGTTGTTGGCCTTCGGCACGGGAACGGATACTATAAAATCGTTTACGTAACATTGCGATGTAGAATAACCCTAATTCATGAATCAATTCTGGTTCGTCCATAATAGCCCGAACGTACCATTCAGGTTTACGTGGTCTTCGATCTTCCGGAATAATAGGGAAGCATTCATCCAGTTTAACAGTGTCCATCTTGGTTACGCTGATACGAGAAACCATTTTATCAATAGCATATCCCGTTTTGTTTTCAATAAGTTCTAACAACTCCTCAACTGTATAATCGGCACTTTCGTTATCAATGGTGGGATTAAAGATAAAAAGAATTGGGATATCATTCCGTATTCGTCTTTCTACTAACGCCTCAGGAACACCTTTGACTAATAAATGGACCAAGATGCTGGTAAAGGGTGAACCCGGCCCAAAAGTAATCGCCTTTGTTGTTGGGGAAAGGATCGCCTCAATCATCGCTGGATTTGCCTCCAGCCGTTCCTGCGGCCGGATCATATAGCACGGTTTGGTCTCAAGCTTGCCATTATCCAATCGCACCACATCTTCTAAGCCAGGCTGTTCTTTCGCAACCCCAACATCAACAATCTTTGAATAATTTGCCGTTTCCGTAACATTAGTCTGCATGATGACCAACCGACTACGAATATAAACATTCACATTGGAGACCGGTAATGGCTCATAGACATAAATTGGTCTTCCCTGTGGGTCTTTCTCATTTATTGCTTTCTTGAATCGACCGGTACCATCGGTTGACATTTCATAACTTGTCCGCTGATAGTCTACAAACGTACGCTCCCCCGATTCATAAGCTTTTATGCTATCCGGTTCTCGGATCAAAAGCGGATCACTGTTTTCGATTCTAAAAGTGACAAGTCCCTCCTGATTGATCCCAAAGCGCAGACGGATACGGCCATCCGCGATAGAAAAGGTGCGTTCGGCTTTATGATAGAAATCAATCTCCCTGGGGCTGACGACATACTGTTCATCGAAGTAACGTATGCTAGCCTTGCGATTGTCGCGATCGGTTTCTACGGCAATCACATACTTATTATTTTTGCCTTGCGCTTGCGGATCTTCGATAAGAATCACATTATCACGATAAATGGCATAAACCGTCGTTGGGTAAAGATGCGATAAGGATACCTGCCCATTCGCTGCACCGACCATTGCTGTGAGATACTCCAGCGCCTTATGGAATTTCTTAAACTCTTCGTCCGTGCTAAGGAGCGGACTGCGAAGCCGGTCGCTTTGAGCGTATTTGGGATGATCAATATCAATCAATCCCACATAATCCATGGCCCCCAGCAGCAACAAATTCCTGATACTCGCGCCATTCAATGCCCCTTTAGGTGAAACAATGCCTTTTCGGATATACTTTTCAATAATATCAACAAGATTTAACAAACTCGCGGTGTAAAAGATAAAATCATCTTCCAGCCTCTTACTCTTTTGCATGTATCCAATACCTTGTTTATTAATGATCGTGTTTTCCACAATCCGACCTAATAACCGCGACACCAATCCTTTAAAATCTTCCACATAAATCGGCTGATTATCTTCATTGTAATAAATCAATGCTCCTTCCTTAAAAGGATGTCCTTCGCTATCCTGCTCGGGGATTTTGCCATCCTGCAATTGTGCATCCGTCAAGATACCTTTAACCAAACTTTTCTCCGCGGCAATGGCCACCCGCCCCTGATCATCCAGAAACTTATAGAGTTTATCGTCCGAGGCATATCCTTTAAACATAGAATTCATCATATCTCCCATCGATGGCGCCCAGCCAAAATGATTTTCAATTAAAGCTATAATCAATTTGAAGGTTGAGCCCCCATCGTCAATGGACGACTGGACCGAATGCATCTTCATATTTTCTTCGTTATTCACCAAATTGTATAAAGACCTTAAAATGGCCAACATGCCACTTCCGCCGCCAAAAGCTAAGATCGTCCCGCGTGGATCTGCGATGCCCGATTTGATCTCTTGTTCGACTTTTTGAATAATATCCAACCGATCTGCCGGGTTAAACAAACCACTTAATACTTGCTCGGTCGTCATCCCTTTAACCCGCGCGGATTTTGCGATATATTCTGCCAAAAGATCAATACGGCCAGCGAAGATACGATACAACTGCATGACTCTTTCCGTATCCGCGTGGGCTTTATTTTCGTCGGCTATGCCTTTGGCAATATGACTGATAAGCTCATGATAGATGATTTCAAACTGCTGATCTTGCTTTTGATCTTTGAGCGCGAAGAAGTAAGGATGCAAAATAACTTTCTTCGCTCCAATCAGCGAGGAGGCCACATACGGCAGGGTATTGTCTTCTTTGCTGGCAACCAATTGACCAGGCCCGATCGAGGTTGTTACCTCAACCGTAAACTCAGCCGGCATCAGCGGCGGACCGCGTTCGAGTGTGACGAGTTTCTCAATTTGCGATTGAACCATCTCTTCCCACCCCGGATAAAACTTTCCTTGAGCAACCGCCAATTTCACTGGACCTTGTTGCGTAACTGTCACTTTCCATTGCCCGATGGACTGTTCTTTCCCCTGACTGAAGTCCGCAACCGCTTGCTTATGCTTGTCTGCCGAAACAGGGAGTGTGGAAAATGGTTTTGCATTTTCTATTGTAGGATCAAGCGCTGAGGCGCCTTGTTCCTCTAACCGCATGGTGATAAAGCCGCCCTGACGATACCAAACCAAATTCTTCTGCGGAACAGTGATCTCAATATCTGTAATGGGATCTTTCTGCTTTTTGTCTGCCTTGCCGATACCCAACCGTACCTTTGGTAAATGCGCGACAATGAAAACCTTAGCACTCTTATGATGACCCGTGAGCGAGTTGATCGTTGTCCCTTTGCTCATCAAAAGATGAAGACGATTGAGTTGGTTCGTCTGTGTCCCTTCGGCATTGGCCTGTCCTTTGGTGATCACTAAATCAATTTCATTTTCTAAGGCATCTTTAAGTTCTGCTGAAAGATGATGGAGATCAATGCCCTGGATGCCGGAACTTGGAACAAGCTTAATCGGTGTTTCATATCCTGATGTTCTGTCTTTCAAGATTGCATGAATGAATTGTATCGTCTTGTCTTTTAATTTCTTATTATCAAAGTTTTTTATAAAAGCTTGCTCTACTTCGCGATCAGAAAATGTTTCTTTGAAATTATCAATTGCTAAAAGCGCCCGCAGCAGCGGGGTGAATTCTTCACGCAAGGCATAATCCTTCAAGATCTCTTTGATGGCATCCTTAATGTCTTTTACCGAGAAGTCATTGCTGACATTGTCTTCCTTGGGAATTAAATAAATGATCAAGTTGGGATTGGCCTTCAGCAAGGCGTTGATTAAGAAGAGATCAAAGATGCCCTCAAAATTGTTATCAAAAATAAACCCTAACTTGTGCGCCTTCTGGGTATAGACATATTCATAAATAAACTGTTGGAGGTCGTATTCATCATATGGTGTGCCCAGCGCCTTCTTGGCCTCTTGGAAGATATATTTATCAAAGAATTTATCCAACTGCCCGCTGTCGCGGTACTGTAGATATTCTTTCTTAATTTCCGGGTTATGCAAATCAAAGATCCCTCCCGCTAACACCAGCTTAATAAGCATCTCCAACGAAGGATTCTTGCCCAACAGCTTCTTAACAGCCTCGAGGGCGGCTTTATTACCCAGTTCATTGTAGTATTTGAATGGATGGAAGGCTTCCCCGGGCTGTAATATAAAGTGCTTTAAGATTTTGCCATCATCATAGCCTCTGGCTCTGGCTAACTTGGTATATTCCGTGTCTCTAATCATGGCTGTTGTTAATTCTTCTTGCGGATGACGAAGCGCGTATTCTTCGGCCTTACGTCCGACGCTGATAAATTGAACGTTAGCCATATGATTTCTCAGCATGTCCCCTTCTTTGGATGGAATGAAGAAGGCCGCCATCACCGATCTAGCTACAGGCGCTTTCCATGCATCCACGTACGCCGTAATAAAGGCATCAATACGATCTTTATTGCGTGCGAAATATTTCTCCTCATCCATCGAAAGTCCGGCTTCTTTTCGCTCGGCGCGCAAGATATCGACAATTTTACTTTCCGCCTGGAACTTAAGATCATCTTCCACCACCCCTTTGACATAATCAAAATAATTCTCCCAATAGAACTCTCCGCGCTTTTCGCCATGGGTCGTCAGACCAGGACTTTGGTCTTTTTCCAAATTGTTCAAAGGCTCACTCTTATCCGCAATGGCCAGAAGATATCGTTCAACGTTTTCGCGAGAAACTTTTTCCGTTTTGCCTCGATCACGATTAATCTCTTGGAATAATTGCTTAAGCTGATTGCTCACTCTTGTATGAACAAACGGCAGCATGTCGGTCATCTTGGTCAACATGATTTTCTTGGTCTCTTCCGCCAGATGCTCCAAGACATAGCCGGCCTTGTCGATATTCAATAACAGTGCGACCGCCACTGAGGTGAACCGTCCCGGATTGTGCGGTTGGGAAAGAAGATCGATGATGATCTGTAAAGCGGTATTTTCATCGGCCTTTTGGATCCTGAGAGCCAGCTTTTCCTCTTCCTCCATCAAGCCAATGATAATTTTTCCCGGCTGGATATAACGCCCTTCCGGAATGATCGCATTGATCAAGATCGCCATAATAATGGCGGTGCGTCCGCCCTCAACCGCCAGCGGCGTTCCGCTGCCCACCCCCACAAATGAATTGATCGCGAGCGAATCGATCATTGAGGTCATGGAATCGATATAACCGGTATTCCAGATGGGGAAGAGCAACCGGAAATCTTCTGTTTTGAGCACATGATTTTGTAAGAATGACCCAATCAGGATGCTGTCGCGCAAGCCCCATCCGCGGCCCATATAACTCTTGACCAAAGCGAAGAATTTACCATCGACTTTTGATCCGATCAGATTGGTGTGATATCCAACGTGCGATTCAAGATCATGCATCCCCTTACCAAAAATCTGAACACCATCCGGATCTTTAACTTTCTTGGCCCCTTCGTCTTTATACACCTCAACAAATTTCTTAGCCTTCTTAAGATCTTTCAATCCTTTATCATCAGCGCCTTCGCTTGGTATGGTTAACTCAAGAATATCCTGATAGGTTATAATTCCACCCTTCTTCACAAAATTCTTGAGCGCCTTGGCGATGTCTTTCACATCTTGCGGACGGGACTGTTTATCCGGTACCTTGCCCCTCATGACTATTTCTACATGCTTTTTAGCCACAGCCCTGATCTCATCGGCTGGGCCTTCGGTATTCAATCCATCGACCTCACTCGGTATATATTTGGCCATAAACTCTTTGCCAGAAACAACGTCGTGATCGGGTTTAACCGTCACTTCCCGCCAATAGATATGCATATTTTTGTAAAAGGATGGAGCTACCGCCTTATCATTCTTATCAAAGAATTGACCATCTGTCTTCAGGATTTCTTCAGGATAAATAGTCTCCAACAGCACACGGTTCAGCCGCTTTAATTCCGCTTCCCCAAGGGACGCATTTGGCTGTTGTGCCTGTTCAAGCAGTTTCTGTATCTCTGTTGGCAAAGATGCCTTAAAGGAATTGGCATCAACCTTAGAATGCAGATCCGGCATCTTAAGTAGCTCATTCATCACAGCGATCAAAATCCCCTCCGCTGTATTAGCCCAATTCAAACCAAGTTTTCCGCGTATCATCAGATCGGATTTCTTGTTCTCTTGTAATGACTTGAGAAACTTAATGACATCCACATCACCAAAGTCAAAAGAGCCCTTATACTTATAAACATAGACGGCAACCTCATACAGAGTCTTCTTGATTTCTGGATAAATAGTCTCCAACAGCACCCGGTTCAGCCGCTTTAATTCCGCTCCACTAAGCGACGCGATTGGCTGTTGTGCCTGTTCAAGCAATTCCTGTATCTTTGTTGGCAAAGATGCCTTAAAAGAATTGGCATCGACCTTAGAATGAAGATCCAGCATCTGAAGTAGCTCATTCATCACCGAGATCAAAGCCCTTTCCTCTGTACTAGCCCAATTCTGACCAAGTTTTGCACGTATCATCAAATCGGCTTTCTTATTCTCATGTAATGACTGAAGAAATTTAGTGACATCCACATCGCCCGCAGAAAAGTCAAAAGAGCATTTCACCAACAGCACATTCTGATCTTTCAACCAAACGCTCTGAGTATCCATATTGAACAAGACATGGCCCTTTAACGGGCTAACCTTGGCCAATGCGGCTTTCAACTCTTTGATAAAGAAGGCATCAGTCAACTCCTCACCCTTGCTGGTGTGCTTTTGGATCAAGAGCGATTTTTTGTCGTAAGCAATACCCTGACGATCAAGGATACGCTTGAATTGCGGCTCCATTTTACCCAACACATCCGTGGCATCATCCGGGCTCTTCGTGCCGCTCTTGTCAAACCCGACGGATTTGTATCCCGGCAGGGCCACATTGATTTCACTCACCGGATATAATCCAAAAATCTGACGGCGCAGGGCCGGTGGTGTATTGCGGTATTCTCTTCTTAACAGCCGCAGCATATCCCAAGCTAAAAATTCGGTGGTAAAGTTTCCGGTATCCATGATCGTATAATCTTCATAACTCTTATAATCTCTTACGTGTTGCAAAATCTTTCGATGAACGATCATTTTATTGGCATTGATCGCCTTACTGCCTTTTTCCTTTAACTCTTCAAACTCACGCAATTGTTCAAAGGTGGGAAGTTCATATTCTTCTTTGGCATCTTTATCTTTCGTTTCATAAAGACCCAACTCTAAGGCCTTAGTGTTAAGCTCAACCAAATGTTTGCCGAGCTCTTCATATTCTTTCTTTTCCGCTTTTGCCTTTTCGATGGTGTCTTTACGGCTTAAACCGACATACTTGCGCAAAATCGCCTTCACCTCATCCATCTCGTTATAGGAAAATTCTTTATGCGCCTCTTTGGCCAATTGTTCAAAATATTTGATCACCATCAGGGCCTCGCCCCGACGAAGAGCGTCCGGACTTCTGGGAATCAAGACTTTATGATTGTCGCTGATATTCAGCAATCGGTGTAAATCGTCATAAATCAGAATCCCCTTCTTCGCGATGGTCTCATCTTGCCGGCCGGAAGCCGAAGCAAAAAGGTCCTGTTCGGAACATCCGGCAACCATATCCAGATAGGTCACCAAGAATGAGGCAATCGCCTCCTCAACCACCTGCGGTGAATGTTCGGCGAAATGCACTTGGAAAAAGGCGGCATTTTCTAAGATCCCCAGCTCTTCGTACACCATCATGCCATTAACCGTATGGGTGCCGGAGCCGCCTTCATCGGTGTCACCTTTGGTCGTATTGATGCTGTCAAACGGCAGAACAACGGCCTTCATATCTTTATCGACGTATTCATCCTCGGTTTCCTTATCAATCAGTTCCTTTCCAAATAATTTGACATATTCATCCGGATTGATCATCATCGGCTGTAACTGCCGTTTGCTGATCGGCACAACCTGTGGGTTACCGACGGCAACGCCCTTGACCGCCTGCCAGACCAGAATCGTATTCGAGGTTCCGACATAAGCGGAAACGCCTTTATGGGTCAGCATCTCCGGCGAGAACCGAGTACCCTCTCCGGCTACGATGTTAACCCCGGTCGCGCTAAAGTAACGGGCGTAGTCTTCCTTACTGATCTGGTTAAGGGCTTTTCCCGGGAATTCTTTATGCAGACGCAAGGCAAGCGAAACCATGGCCCGTTGCGCCAGGTAATAAGCGTTATTATTCAGCTTGATGACGCTGGTGGCCAATTCTTTTTCCGCCTTCACGGCCTCGTCAAATTTCTTCTTCATTTCTTCGGCCCGTTGTTCTAGGCCTTCTTTCTCACGGCTATCAGCAGGCAACGCTTCCAACTGCTTTAACAGCGGGTCATAATCAAACCAAACATCATTAGCCGCTTTGCTCTTTTCTTCCAATGATATTTCCTCTGCTTTGGCCCGACGCAGATCATTGATGAAATCAAGCCCGTCATGATAACGATCTTGAATTTTGAAGCGCAGAATATCCATAAGCACTGTTTGCAAATTTTCCATCGATACGGCAGTTGAGGCGTCAGCACCCATTAACGTTTTTACTGCCTCCAGCAGACTCGCTTTGCGTTCTTCCAGTTTTTTCCCGACCCGGATTGACTCCAGCTTGATCACATCATCCAAAGACACGCCATTCTCAATATTCTTAAAGATGGATTCTTCCTTCTCGTGATACGCTGCGGTATCTTCACGGATCGTCATAACGGTCGGCATCTCGTTAATAAAGAAATTTTTCAATTTTTCAAAATCAATCACAAAATCAGTCGTGTCAACCTTCTTGGTATAGCGTCCCACAAACTCCGCTAAACTTGTCTTTAGCGCGGAATTCTGCTTATCGATCTCATTCAAATATTGTTTGACCTTCTCGGCAAATTGTTTCTCCTTGATCGTCACCTTCTTATCTAATCCATGAAACACGCTGTTTTCAACATCCGCTATAAAAGTTCGTACCAGCAGTTTTTGGATAAGGGAGGGTTCGACCCCAGAATCGACCAACGGTACCGTAAACTCTACCTGGGTATCATTTTTAAACTTATATTTTTGAGGATCATCCAGATGCTGGTACAACTGTGCTAAGATAACGGCCAGTAGACTGCTAGAAAGCTCGCCTAAAACAAACAGCGATAACCGGATCAACGGATCATTGCCGCGACCGCTACTGGCTTCCTGCTCGATGCTGGCCAAAACGGTGTTAGCATCATCCTTCATCAAACGCTTCTTTGGAGTTTCTAATGGGTAATTTGTCTCTATCAGAACCCTGTTCAGACGTTTAATTTCCAAAGGACTTAATTGTTGACCCTGTTTTAAGCGACTCATTAAGTCCCTGGCTTCATCAGGCCCTTTTGTCATAACCTTATATAAATCTTGACGTTCTAATAGCTTATTTAACGATTCGATAGGGGTATCTGCAACCGGAACATCAATATTGCTTCTTATTTTTATAGCCGCTATTAAGGCCTCAGGCGTCATGGAATCTTTAAATTCACCCACTGAAAACTCCAAAGAGCCCATCAAACGGTAATCAATGATGATACGTCCCCGCTGCTCTAAATCACTGATGAATGCCGCGAGATCTTTATCTTCCTTGTCGATCAATTCTTTGGCCCCTTCAAAGGTTTCATAAAAGCCGGTATTTCTCCACGTGAGGAAATGTTCCTGATCTTTATCTTTGGGCATTCGCAACGCATCCGTATCTCCTCGGTATTTTGTGCGCAGCCAGGTCAGGGTACGGACCGGGGTTTTCACCGTATCACCAAATGGATCCTTAGTACTGACTTCCGGCCCCCTGCCTAAGACCATCCCTTCATACCTCTTCTGCTTCTTTGGAGTTTCTAATGGGTAATTTGCTTCTATTAAAAGCCTATTAAGAAATTCAAGTTTCGAAGGATTTAACTGTTTCCCCTGTTCTAATTCATTGATTAAACCCTGGGCTTCTTTAGGTTGCTCTTTCATAACCTTATATAATCCTTGATGTTCTAATAACTTATTCAATGATTTGATGGGTGTATCTGCAACCGGAATATCAATGTTACCCCCTGCTCTTAAGGCCTGTATTAAGGCCTCAGGAGTCATGGGATCTTTAAATTCACCAACTGAAAACTTCAAAGAGCCCTTCGGTAGCACCTGAGCAACCATAAGCGCTTTATGTTTGTTATGAATCCCCGACCACGAAGTAATCGTTGCTTCCTTACCGATCAGCATATGCAGACGGTTAAGCGCTCTGGTTTGAGTTCCTTCGACGTTGCCAGATCCTTTAGTGATCAGAATATCAACCTCTTCAAGCACCGCTTTCAATTCTTTTGACAACCGTCTTAAATCGATTCCCTGAATGGCTTGCGAAGTCACAACTCGAACCTGCGCCCCTGACCCAAAACCGGTGATACAACCATGTTCTTCTTGTATAACTAATCGAGAGAGCAAAGGTGCAAATATGTTTGCTAATTCCGTATCTTGTCGGATCATTGTCAGCACTTCGATGAGGTCTGTTATCGAGAAATCATTGCTAACACTGATGGCTTTCGGAATAAGGACAACTTTGAGATTATTTTTCACAGCCAAGAAACGGTTGATCAGATAGAGGTCATTCACTGCTTCAAAATTATTATCAAACAGAATTCCTATCGTACGCGCTTCACTGGAATAAATATTTTCTCTTAAAAAGGCCCTTAAATCGGTGTAATCAAATGATGTTGCCAACGCCCGTTTGGCGGATTCTTTCAGATGCTTTTCAAAGAATTTCTTCATTTCCTTGCGGACGCGATGCTCGGAGAAATCTCGACGGGTATCAGGACTATTAAGATCGGGCATTCCACCAACCAGCGAAAGCTTGGTGACCAGCTCAAGCCCGGGAGAGTTCTTGTGAATGATCTTGATATTGGCTAACGCCTCTTGATTGCCGACTCTATTGTAGTATTCCTGTGGATAGAATATCTCACCCGGCTCTAATTGGAAATGGCTAAGGGCGGCCGCCGGGTTTAATCCGCATAATCTGGTATACATAAGATTGCCAACATCATTTGATCCCAGTTGATCTGACCGCCATTGTATGGCCAGCCATTCGGCCATTCGCGTAACCGCTAAGACCTCGACATCAGCCATCTCTTCTCGATAAACCCAGTTCAAAGCCGAATGGACGAACCGTAATACGGTCGGCTTGTTCAATAACACATAATCATCAACGTAAGCTGTAATCAAATTTTTGTAGCGTTCTATCAGCACGTCATCATTGACCCCAGAATTTCCTAAACGCAGACGTTTGATGATACGGGCCTCGGCAAAAGAACGCAGCTCGCGCACGGCAACCCCAATCAAATAATTGATGTAATTGACCCAGAACGGCTCATTCTTTTTCTCGCCGTGGGTAAAGAGACCGTCGATATAATCGTCCTCCAGGCCTTCTAAAGAGAAATATTCTTCTGGCGCGTTTAAAAGGATATTGGTCAACGCGGCTTCTCCATAAATTCCTTTTTTCGTCGTCCTATTATAGAGTTCCGGGAAGGTGGTTAAACTTTCCTCTGAAGGCAGTGGACTCGGGATGAGCTGACTCGTCCCCATCACGGTAAAATAGGTGCCCATCGTACTCTTAAGATAATCCATGCGCTTTTTAACTTCGGTCTGGTCGTCTTTTTCAAATTTCGTCAACAGGTCTTGATAATATGGCAGCATCAAAAGAACGATAGCGGCTTTAGTGAACCGGCCGGCATCGGCTTCATCCGCCAGGACGTCGAAGAGACGAACCAGAGCCTCATCTTCATCCAGATTACGGACTGCCTCAACAAGCTCCCGCTCTTCTTTCCTTAACCCAACAATGATCGCTCCCGACTCAATCGTGCTGCCTTCCGGAATGATGGTGTTGATCAAAATGGCATTCATAATCACGCGGCGGCCGCCTTCAATGTCAAACGGCACACCGCTTCCTACCATAATCAAAGAGTTGATCGCGATGGAATTGACCAAAGAGGTCATCGAATCCATGTAACCGGTATTAAGAATCGGGAAGAGCAACCGCAAGTCAGCGGTCTTCAGGATATGATCTTGCAAGATACTGCCGATCAGCAGAGAATCACGCACACCCCAGGCCCGGCCGATATAACTCTTGATAAAGGCCAAATATTTATCATTGACCTTTGAACCAACCAGATTGGTATAGAAACCAACATGCGATAGATAATCATGCATGATCTTGCCAAAGAGCCGGACATCGTCAGGATCTTCTGACCCGCGCGTTCCCTTATCCTTGTAGACCCCAACAAACGCTTTTTGATTCTGCTTATCTTTTAAGCCTTTATCATCTTTGCTTCTGACCGGTAAAAAGAGTTCCAAAACCGCTTTGAGGCCAAGGTCTTTCTCGAGTTTGCTAAGCTTGGCAAATAACGTCACCCCGCCTTTTTTCACGGTATTCTTAAAGGCGTTATAGACATCCTCGGCCGCTTGGGGTTTCGAAAACTGAAGCAAAATGTTTTGAATCTTCTTAAATTGGTCGTCAGAATATGTTGGGAAGGCAGCCTTAAAGGCATCTGCTAAATTTTTAAATCCATCTGCAACACGGCCACTTTTGGTTATGTGCTCATTTTCCAGCAGCTTCTGCAAAATCTGATCAACATTATTAAGGCGTAACTGTTGCAAAATAGGTAAAATTTTAAGATACTCTTCTTTTCCAAAAACTTCTAACATAGCTTCTTTTGCTCGGCTTAAATCAACGCTTAAGCACACGCTAGTTGAATCAATTTCTGTAGCCCACTTATTTTTGATCAATTTTGAGGAAATGTCGTTCCAAACGAGCTCAACCCGCTCAATTTGATCTTTTGTAACAGTCCCAAAAGCGATTTCCGAAAACGAATGTTTATTAACAGTTCCGATAATCAAATCCTTAACTTTATCCCGAATCTGCGGCACCAAGGCACTCAGAGCATCATCGGTCTTACCAGCCACCATTTTATCAATTTCACTGACTCTGACCGTTTTAGCTTTTTTGCTGGCTTCCACCTCATAATCCGGTTTGATTTCAACATAACGGGTGTACATATTGAGTGCTTTATAGAAGGACGCCGCGACCGGCTCCGGTTGACCGCTCTTCCTATCAATAAACCGCCCGCCTTCCTGCCGATATTCGACAACGCTCCCATTTTCTAACTTAAATAAGACATCTTCCTCAACCAGCCAGACCGCTTTTGTATCGACATAAAAAATGACCTGCCCTTTCAACTTACGGGCGTTTTCATCATCAGGATATTTCTTAGCAAGAGAATCTTTGATTGCGCTTACAAAATTTTGCAAGAAGGCCTGGTTGAATTTATTTCCTTCATTCGAATTCATTAAAATGATCAGTGATCTTTCATCAAACGGTACCTGGGACTGTTGCAGAATGGCCTCAATTTGATTAAATTCCTTATCACCATATTCTGGAAAACACGTTTTAAAGGTCGGTTTTAAAATCTTGAATCCGTTTTCAACATGACCACCTTTGTCTATGTGTTCATTTTTTATTAATTCAACCCAAATCTTATCTCCATTAGGCCCAACTGCGGAGAACGAACATTTTGCAACAATCCCTGCCAACACCCGTTTGAACTGCGCCTGAAATTCACCCAAAACATCAGAGGCATCATCCGGGCTCTTCGTTCCGCTCTTGTCAAACCCTTGCGATTTATATCCTGGTAACGCCACATCAATGCTGCTCACTGGATAGAGGCCAAAAATCGAACGTCGCATCTCTGCCGGGGTATTGCGGTATTCACGCTGAATCATGCGGATGAAATCCCAGGCCAATAACTCGGTTGTTAAATTGCCTTCGTCCACAACCACATAGTCTTGATAGTTCGCTTCTTCTTTGATGTAATCGAACAACTTGCGGTGGAATAGGGCTTTGCTGGCATTGATCGGAACCAATTTCTTATTCTTAAGCACAACCATGAGACGCTCTACTTCATAAGTAAAGAGCATATAATCCTTCTTCGCGTCTTTATCGGTGGTGGATAACAGTTTCTTATCAAGAGCGATCTTCAACACCTCTTTTAAATACTCAACAGCCGTCTTCAAATCCTTCTTGATCTCTTCTTTCCTGGCTTTAATGCTTTCATTTTCGCTGGTGTTTCTTAAGACCTCTAAAATATCCTGTTCTTTATACTTGCGCAGGATGGCCTCCAGTTCGTTCAAGTGCTCATATTCAAACTCGATATTCTCTTTCTTGGCCTTCTGGCGCAGGTGCTGCAAACGGATGAGCATTTCCCCGCGGCGCAGCGAATCGGGATTAACCGGAATGAGAACCTTATGCATGTCGCTGATGTTAATCAAGCGGTCCAGAGAGTCAAAAATAAAGTTGCCTTTCTTGGCGATTGTTTCATCATGACGGCTGGAAGCGGAGATCAAGAGGTCTTCCTGAGCCGATCCGGCAATGGCATCCAGATACGTTACTAACGCGGTATGGATCGAGGTATCAACCGCTAATGGAGAATGTTCGCCGAAATGGACCTGTAAGTAAGCCGCGTCTTTCAATTTACCCAATTCATGAAGTAACAGCATCGCGTTCTTGGAATGCTCGCCGTGACCGCCTTCACTGGCAAAACCTTTGGTTGTCCAGAGCGCGTGAGCCGGGCCAAACATCGCTTTCAAAGTTTTATCGATATACTTCTCCTCCATCTCTTCATCAATGAATTCTTTTCCTTCGAGCTCCTTAAATTTCTCCGGATCTTTCATCACCGGTTTGATCTGACGGCCCAAACTCACCGGCATCACCGGTGCCTGGTTGATCGAAAAGTCCTTGACCGACTGCCAGACCAAATTGGCGTTTGAGGTTCCGATAAAGGCGGCCACCCCTTTATGCGTGAGGAATTCGTGGGAGAACCGTGACCCTTCCCCGGCTAAAATGATGACCGCCACCACACTATAAAGCTTGGCGTAATCTTCCATTTTAATTTTATCGATGGCCTTTCCAGAAAATTCCTTATTTAATCGCAAGACCATGCTGACCATGGCTCTTAAGGCAAGGTAATAGGCGGCGTTGTCTAACTTTTTTTTCATTTCCGGCAATTCCTCTAATCTCGCCTTTTCGTTTTCCTGCTTATCGATTTCCTCATTGATCTCTTTTAAGGTGTCTTCTTCTCCCGCAAATTTAGTTAACTCGTCTTTGAGTTTTTTAAGTTTCTCATCAACTTTTTTCAATAATTCAGTCCTTTGATCCAACTGCAATTTCTCACTGACCGCGCGGCGTTGTTCTTCAATGATATCCATGCCGTTCCAAATATGATTCTGGATCCGCTTACGAAAACTGTCACTCAACAGCCCCGATGGCGGCTGAACACCCATCAAAATTTCCTCTACTTTATCCGTTGATACTACCCCGCGGCCAAGAAGTGCCGATAATCCTGCGCACAATTTCTCTTCGACTTTTTCTTGTGTTTCTCCAATCCAGTAGCCCGTCAACTCAGTGACATCTTGAAGACGAGGACGGGTATTAATGTTTTTATAGATTTCATCATCTTTCTTTTTATACTTAACAAACGCTTCATTATTAGCCTTGACCTTTGTAGCCTCGTTACTTAAAAATTTCTTAAATTTCTCGTCAACCAGCTCAAAATTTTTCTTTACCTTTGTATAAATCGTAATGAACTTGCGCAATTCTGCGGCCACCGTTTCTTCCTGTTTATCCAATTGTTTCAAATAGCTTTCAATGTTGCTGGCAAAGTTGTTTGCTTTAAAAATCGTCTTCTTGCTTAGGTATTGAAAAATCTTTCGTTCCACATGGGCAAAGAAGGCACGGTAGGTCAGTTCCTTGATGAGCGCGGCGGAATCCTTCTTCAACTCAATCGCGGTGACGTCTTTAACTTCATATTTCTTCTTGTCATCTTGATGCATATAAAGCTGGGCGAGGACAACCGCTAACAACTCATCTGACAACCCTTCGACCGCGAATCGGGAGATGCGGATCAAAGGTTTCTTGATATCTTTTTCCTGTTCAATCGAAGCAATGGTTGTGTTGTCTTCCATCATTAAATGATTATCAATGATGATACGGCCTTCCTCTTCCCATTCTTTCAACTTATCCCTGACCGGTTTGGCCAGACGACGGATGACCTTAAGAGCGCGTTCATAAGCTTCATAAAGCGCGGTATTGAAGGAAAGGACAAAATTTTCTCCGTTTTCCGTTTTCGGCAGCCGTATGTCAGAAGAGGCCTTTTTGATCTCAACAACCAGCATATCGCTTTCTCGGATTTCCCCTTTTGTAATATTGAGCCCACACTTAAACTTCAATGGTCCCCAGTCGATTGTTGCTCGATTAACCCATTTGCCGTCGGTCGTTCTTTCCAGCCATGCTTTATCCTTGCGGAATTCCCGGTCAAAAACCGCGATCTCAGCATCGCTGAGATGACGTTCCGAGGCAAAGTAGATAACCGGCACGTTGGCCAATATGTTAAACTCTTTGGCCCGTTGGTAGATGAGGTAGAAAAGATTGACAAAGGTCAATGGTAAAACCTTCGATACCGCGGGGAAGGCATAATACAACGCCGCGCGAACGATGAATTGATTCAATTCGGGATCGTTGATTTCCTCCAGATACTTGATAATGGCTTTAACCTTCTCGCTCGTTTCTTCTTGGTTGACAAGATAGCCGATCTTCTCGATCAACTCACGCCGTTCATCCGCGTGGCCGTCCTTCTCTGTCTTTTTCTCTTCAAAGTAGCGCTTGGGAATATACAGCATCTGGTTCAACTTTTCCGTTGTGAATTCTGTCCCATACCCAACCCCGCCGACGTCGCCGATGGCCATCACCATGAGGGCGGCGAGCATCTTATTTTCATCATAATCATGCGTCTTTATGATGGACTCAACATTCAAACGAATCGTTCGGTAAGAATCATGACCGGAATACAGACGGGTATAATGGGCGTGATTGTTCGATAAGAAACTGCCTAGCCGGCTGTCGTCGGCATTAAAGCCGATTCGTTCAAACATACGTAAAATCAACCGCTGGCCTAAGATCATGTGTTGAGGAACTCCGATGGTTTTGCCGATATCGTGCCAGAGCAGAGCTAAATAAAGAAGGAGACGGCCATCATTTTCCCTGCCTGGCGTTGTTAATTCGATCGTTGCCGCGTTATGGTACATCACAACCAACTCTTTAAACATATCTGGTGTGGTTTTGCTTAATCCGGGAATCGCGGCCTTATACCCTTCGTAATATTCTCTAAATTCCTTACTATCGATATCCAAATCTTTCAGGTTAGCGGCCTCTTCCACCCAATATAAACGAGAAATGATCTGTAAGGTATGTTTGAGCATATTGAAACCCGCGTGGACCGGCGGCACATACGAAAGGGCTGACAATTCCTTCAATTCGGGGAAAGCTTCGTCCATTTTGCCCTGACGGACAAAGTTGACAATGACCTGCGTGCCGTTGACATGTGTTTTAAAGAGCGCCTGCAGTTGTTGATAAATGTTTTTAGCCGCCTTTTTCTGATCTTTCGTTAAACTATCTTGCAATGCCCACATATCCTTATAGAGTTCATTGACCTTATTTAGGTCACCTTTACGAACATCCCCTTCGCGTTTGGCTTCCCGCTCCAGGGTCAGCTCACGCGGTAATTTCGGCTGAGACGTTTCCGGTTGACCTTCCTCTGCAAACAGCGTACCTTTCTCTAACTGCTCAGCAACCTTGATGATGAGCTCCAAATCATCCCTTCCTAAGACCAGCATTTCTCTGATCGATTCTTTAAATGACGGCACGTGCACCATATTGCACGCCATATAGACCCGCTCCGGCGGAATCCCTAAACGAGCGGCCTCGGCCATCACGTGCTTTAATGAGGCTTTTTCCAATTCCTCGGCGGCCAGATAACGCAGGGAACCTTTATGCGATTTCTTCACGTCGGTCTCCCCGACGATAATGAACTTGACAAAATCCTGGAATTTCATTTCCGAGAGGCGTTTGGCGTCAACCTCTTCTAATCGCTCTTTGAGCCGCTTTTCCGTGATCTCATAAGTTTCCAATAAATTAGCCTGGATGAATTTCATGAACTCTTCGTAAGGCACATTTTCAACACTTTTAAATTTCTTCTCCTGAAGCCATTTTGCAACATCTTTATTTTTGAGCTTAAAGGTCTTGATCATCTTCTTACGGTCAGGAACGACCACGACCAGACGCTGATTGCAAAAGAGATACTCGGTAACATAATCCAAAATGGTATATCCCGGTTTCTTTTGGCCGGTCAAAGACCTCACCTGACGTCTAAACTCATAAGCGTTATTCTCTGATAACAGAGCAACCAAGAAGGCAGCGGTCTTTTCATCAATACCCTGTTTCTTTAAGTCACTGATGATCTTCTTGAGCGGATCCTCCCAGCGCAAGGTCACGTTGCGCGCTAACGGTTCTACGACATTTCCGGAAATGACACGATAATGTTCTTTCAAGCTCTTCTCGATTTTCTTGTGCGTTTCATAATTCGTGCCGCCGCGGACACCACCTTTTTCAACAAAAAACCCAAGCCCGTGTTTCTTTTGCAGGTTCTTCGGACATTTCAGTGGGTAAGCCGTCTCAAGGATGGCTCTATTAAGTCGTGTACGATCATTATCACTAAGAGCTTCTTTGCTTTTTGCTATGTCTTCTACTTCTTTGGGCAAGACAACATTTGGATAACTTAGACGTAAGTCAACGCTCTTCAATAAGTTATTGAGTTTTTCAATATCAGTAGCCCCATCAGGCACTGAAATGTGATCTTTAATAGCCTCTAATAAACCTTGTGTGGTGAATTGTCCTGTAAACTCACCCACGGTAAACTCGGAAGAAC
>JAHFFT010000043.1:6924-16824 GCA_023247795.1 Candidatus Omnitrophota bacterium | reverse complement strand
GGTCAATAACGTACTTGAAATCCAATTTGTCAAATAAGCTAGGTAAACTTTGAGTGTTGAGAACAACCATTGGACACCTCCGGTTAACAGGTTAAAGTTATTCGGCGCGTTGCCTTGATTCATATATCTGAGCAGGCTTAAAATGATGAGGGTGACGATCATGGCTCCCAGCCAGAACAGCGGATTAGCAAAAATGCTTACGCTGCTCGCTTGGCTCACGAAGCCAAAGAAGCCAAAGAAGAAGTTTGAGCTTGACGCTAGATAAACGTTGAAAGGATAAACAGGGTAAGTACCTGGTGTGGGAATCGGTAATGGGTAAGCAAAAGCCTCACTAAACGCGTTTATCCCAGGTTGCGGGCGCACCCCAGGATTCGTGAAATTGTTGGTTATTTCCGTCGAACTGCTTGAATCAGCGATTCTGTGATCGCTAACTGTGATTAAGGCTGTTTCTGATCCAACAGCGAATGTCCCTGTTGTTATGTCTGCTTGGCCGAGACGCACTACAGGAACTGGAGAATTGGCAGTCTCACTAAACCTGCCGTTATCTGTTGAACTGCTACTTCTAACAGCGCGAACTAATCTTTGTTGTCTATACCCAGAAGAACTATTCTCAATAGATTCCGTGGCCACCCCAGCTTCACTCACTCCAATACTCAGAGCAGTTAGACCGGAGTTAGTTCGTACTCCTTGAGGACTTCTGACAGAGCCATCGGCTAGACCTATGTTCCTTCCAGCCGGTACAGTTACAGTAACAAAACTTACTCGATCACTTCCTGCTTGATACAGCGCAGGTCGGATCAAGGTTACTTTCGGTCGGCTTTCCTCATGACGCACTAGCCCAACCGGAGAATTCACTGCATTTTGTCTATCTTGCCTTTCCTTTCTGTTGCCAGATCGAACGGGCAAACTTGCAGTTACTTCATGACTGCTTACGACACTTCGTAACAACCGAACCTTCTCTATAATAGCGCGGGCAATGGCCACCAGCCGTTCGCTTAGCACGCTAGCGATTGAAACAACCGCCACCGGCAAACTCATGGCATAGAGGCTAGTACCCCACCCATTATTTCCAAGGCTCAAAGAGCGATTCTTGCTTCCGTTCCCTGCGTCATTTACGGACACACCTAGAGAAGCGGACAACCCCTCATTGGCTATCATTTGGCCTAAGCCATTTGTAGTCAATGAGTTACTTGTTTTAACCGTTACAATAGAGATAGTCTCTCGACTACCACCTACCTCTTCGGACACGTCTGTTTCAGACGAATTCGCTGAGGAAAGAATAGAGTTGGCTGTCCTTACCGGAGGAGGTATACCGGTACTGTCAAATTTATTTCCTGGTAATCTCTGTTTAAAGGATTCCGTAGATGGATTGCCTTGTGCCGCCATGTTAGCCTTGGCCAATAACGCACCTTCAATATGCTTCCTAGGCTGAGGTGATTGATCGTTACCGCCGGTCATGGACTGTTCGCTGGAAGGCGGAATACCCTCAAAAGGAGCCGCCGGTAGCATAGAACGGCTACCCTGGCTCTGATCATCCCGATGAAGTGGGGTTCTATCTGCCTTCCTGTTAGGCCTTGACCCGTTGCTTAGCTTCCCTAATATAAGGACCGGTGACATCGTTCTCACTGGAATCGGCGCTGATGGCACAACCGGCACCACTGGCTGGCCAGCCTCCGGCCGTGGAAGCTCAGGAGCAATCTTAGTATTGATGACGGCCTTGCGGCTAAAATCGGGTCTCTTGCGCAGAACATTCCATTTCTCTTTTACTGCATAGATAGCCCCACTAACAAACGCCGTAAGAATACCAGTCACCGGGTCAGGTACAAAACTAGCGAAAGCAAACGGATTTAAAGAAGCCCCCATTACTTTAGCCCTTCGCTTACTTTGCACAAAATACCCAAGCCATCCTAATCGATCTACAGCCTCATCATATGTTAGACCCGGATTTTTTTCCAAAACATAGCTGAGAAGCCATTGAAACGCGTCAATCGGGGCAAACGGAATGAGTAAGTTGGTCAACGCCGCAACCGCGTTAAACGTCACAAAATTGGCTCCCAAAACATCATAAAACGGAATCCCCAAAATATAGCGATCAGCATTCCCAATATAAGGAGCTAGATACGAATTCATGGCCAAAATCGATCCAATGAGCGGAACCGTGAAGTACAACTTATCAGCAAACGGCTGCATCAGCGGCCAACCCAAGGCATAAAAGACCGTCGCTCCACCTATCGCCAGCATCGCATTGACCAATGGACCAGCCAAAGCAATATCCCGCCGCATCCTGGCACTGGCATCAGGCGGCATCATATAATCGATACGCGCCTGGAACATCCCTTGCAGAGAAATGCGGGTGATCTTCTCACCATACTTCTTAACCGCCAATCCATGTCCCAATTCGTGCAAGAACGCCGTACCAGCCATACTGACTATGACCAGCGTACTGGCCGGCCAGGCAAGACCAAACGATGATGCTAAGACTGCATAAGCGCCCACTATAGACATGATAAACGGGGTCGTCAGCGTCACCGGCCCGACATTGATCGCCGGCAATGTCGAGAATTGCTCAATCCCCATAAAGGGAAGTTTTTCCATGATCCCCTGCCGTGATTTAGAAATTTCTTTTAAATCTTCCCATAAACCGCTCAAAGCCTTTGACCAGGTCAATTCAACCTTTTCTTTCTTTGCCTCCGGACTCACTTTCTTTTCCTTACGTTTTTCTTCGGTCTTCGCTAATCGATGATAGGTCTTAGCGATGGCCTCCTTATCATCATCGGAAATACCTTTGACATCTTCCTTGCGATAGAACCCTTTAATAATCTCAAATGCCGGTTCTGCCAAATCGGTAATTGAGGCATTCCTCGACAATTTTTCAATCAGCTCGTCCAGACCGGCAATATTTGTCTTGGTTATCGCGCCTTGCTCATCAACAAAATGCTGCTTGAGCGCAAAGAGCAATTCTCCGGTCAGATCAGCAACGCTTTCGTACAGGAGAGAAGAAAGCAGCGGCATAACAATGTTATTAAATAACGTGGGGTCAGAGAACAACTGCGGATGGATATAAACACCCACTATCTTACCGTTTTTATTCCATTCCAGAGATACGAGATCAGAAAGTCGACTTACATCCACCGTTTGATCCATAAAGACAATCTTCTTAATCGCTGGAGAAATATCCATTTCATGACCATTGATCAACTGATCAAGCCGAGCGATCTGCCAATCTGCTTTGGCATTAATCACATCAACGTTGGTATCAATGGATGTTCTGTCATCCATCATCTTTAAGGTGTGGGTCAAAAGCAGCTTTCTTTGTTTGGCCAGTTGAATAACTTCACCGGCCTTTTTCTCTATCTTCTCTTGTGAAATCTGATTGAAGGCCCCCTCTATCGATAGGGAAGCCCGGATTAACTGGCGCGCGGTCTCTTCAAAAAGATGTTTACCGGCCCGATATCGAAAATAGTCTTCTACATCGGTGTCTATGGCGACCTTTTTCTCATTGACATAGCTTTGATAATTCTGAACAAATTGCTCATGGGCTTGAACAAATTTTTCAAACTTATCAAAATTGAAGCACATACTACTTAACGATGGTTTAAACCAATCGGGCTTATCATCATCTCCGCCGCCAATGGTTACGATACGCCGGGCCATGTCCCTGGCCTGCTGAAGCGTTTCATCCCTGACTTCCTGATGCCAGCCCAAAATCCTCATAAAAATAATTTGGTCAAACATATGATCTAATCCGCTGTAGACTTTCTGAATATCGTCATAGGCCTTCATGGGAATGAATGGCGCAAAGCGGGCCGCGATGTCGACGCTGAGTTTCTCACGCACATACTTAAAGGGAATCGTCTTTTTTTCAATCGCGGCCTTTAACAATTCTTGCAGATGAATCAAT
Source organism: Candidatus Omnitrophota bacterium (assembly GCA_023247795.1). Classification (GTDB taxonomy): domain Bacteria; phylum Omnitrophota; class Gorgyraeia; order Zapsychrales; family JANLHA01; genus JAHFFS01. Next base: position 12,923 of record JAHFFT010000043.1, on the reverse strand, counting down.
TGATCACCATACAATGCTATTTGAACATAGTTACTTCGAATTGATTCGATGACCCTGAAAATATCTCCCGCCCGAACTTCGGCATGACGATCGACCATACGGGAAATCAATGTGAGCACATCGGTATGATCTTCTAAATCAGCGAGGCCGTTTAGAATTCCCGCCAACGGTAAGGTACCGCTGACCAAGGCGCAAACCGTATTGATCCGCTGTTTGTGGAACCATTCTGGGGTCAGGCCTTCTAAGAAACCATACATGACTTTGGCCTTGTCCATATCAACAATTTGATTTGCCTCTTCATAAATCCCTAATCCACGGGCAAATTCAAGTGGGGATAACCCGACACCTTGCGCATCTTTAAGTCCGGCATCCCTAATGATCTGATTGATTTCCTCTATGGTCAAATTGATCTTTTCCTCATATTGCTTAGCCAAGGCTTTCAATCTCTTTTGCATGATCAACCGCTCGCTCACAGCTTGATTGTCGGCTATCTTCAAACTCAAATCACGAACTTTACTCTCAAGCTCAAAGGCTTCTTTAAAACGATCCTTCATTGCAATAAATACTTTTTGATTCAATGTCACTCCCAGTTCTTTGGCTACCAAGAACGGTAATAAAAGATCCTGCCGCTCAGACTCAAGCAAAATTCTCTTAAAACGATACATCTGCTGTAAATGATATTCATAACGCGCGCCCATTTGATCTTGGCAAAAGGCTATCATTCCTGCAAGCCTTTGGGCTTGTTGCAAATTCATGAAATTCGCTTCCACAAGCCTTAACACCACATCAAAAATATCTTTACGAGAAAGTGGGGAGGAATTAAAAGAAATTATCTTATTCAACCCGGTCAAAAGAACTAATAACTTTTGTTCAGGAAGGCTCAATTTTTCAATATCCAAAACCATATTCATGGCTCTATGGCCATTATCATCCAAGCTGTCGCCCACGGTTAAATCTAGCCGCTCGCTCTTAAACGCTCGTTGCTGTTCTTCACTCATCCCGGGAATCAGGTCCTGTAATTCAGACACCGACTTCAATGCCGCCACGTTATCTCTTATCACCGACACATTGCCATCCAGTTCGTTACGTTCGATAACGCGTCGCGGCAAAATCTTCTCACTGATCTTTAACATAACCGCATAAATACCCTCATGTCCTCTTTCATCAAAATTCTTGGCTAGATCAAGCGACTGGCTGAGACCCCGAAGAGTCGGCTTGATGCTATAGCCTCTCTGCTGTTCGACAATCGATTGATTCTGCGCCATATCCAGAAGACGCTGAACCTCAGCTCGGATCTGTGGTGTTGATACCTTCGTGGCCAAGGCCAGCCAAATCTTAATCGCCTCATCCCATTTCTTCGTCGAGTATTCTTTAAACCACTTCCTTCCGGAAATGGCGGTCTTTCGCAGCATCTGCCGCGCATCCCGGCCATACTCGCCAGCGTCGGCTCGGGTGTAAACCTCTCTTACAAAATCTTCATCAGCGGTTCCTTTCGCCTTATTGAAAATTTCCTGTAACGGCATACGAATGCGGGAATTATCCACTGTCGTGGCAATAAAATGTCGATGGGAGTTGGAACGATTTTCTATCTCAAGAAAATCGGTGACAATCTGCAGCTTTCTTGCCGACGCGACTTCTTCCCAATTCCTTTCCAACATCTCTTGGACGTGAGTCCTGATCTTCTCATCATCGGTTAACCGTGCAATGTCAGGCAGGATGCTCCTCATATGTCCCAACATCCGCTCGACTTCCTCCTCATCGAACAGAACAATCTTAAGCCCTTGATCCGCGTTAATACGTATATTGCGATTAATGATCTGCGTCAAAACACTGGTTGGTAAATTCTGGGCATCCGTGACAATCAAATCAACATTTCCAGTAAAGTTATACCCTCTGGCTAAAACCGTTGACCCTAAAATGACATAACCTTCCTGACCGATCAGTCTTTCCAGCTCGCTCACGGTGGGCTCTCCCGCTTTTAAGAGTCCTAGTTCTTCCCGCAAGACATACTCGGCATCGACCTTAAAAATTTTGCCCTGATATCGCGTTTTCATGTCTTCAAAAATCTTGTCGCGCTTTTGGTCATTCTCAATGATACACACCGCAGCAAATTTCTTTACCTGGGCCTTTGCCACCAAATTTTGGACTTGTTGACTCAAGGCGGCCTGCCGTTCATTATCTTTATGCTCCTCCTGTACCATGACCACCAAAGCCTCTATCTTCTGACTTACGTCCTGCGCATCCTTTACTTTGTCCCCTTCCTTCTTCGCTAATTGACTTATCTGCTGACTGAGATCACGCAAAGCACTGATGACCTTTGCCTCTTTCATTGCATCTAAAACGGATCCTTTCTGCAAATCTGTTGCTAACTGCTCGACCTCCTGAACAAAATCCTTCAGCTTGTTGACGGCTTTATCTGTTGCTGCCAGTTCATTGATCTGCTGATCCACGGCTCGCAATTGACTTATCAAACCAAAGAAGCCTTGCGCGAAAATATGAACAAAACGTTTGCTATTTTTATATTCATCTGCAAATGCCTGCCGGTAGACATTGCTGGGTTGCGTCAGAGCACGAACACCTGCCGCGCCCGTACGGGCTAACATAATATCTTCGCCGCCGGCAAAGTTGGCGCTGAATCCTATAACACGGTCTTCATAAGGCTCTTGCGTCGGGTTCTCGCGAACAATGGATCCGGTGACTTTAATGCCTTCAACGTCTTCCAAGGTTATCTTTTGACCCTTCTTGATCTTATCCATCCACATAACAACTGACTCACGAATGATATGACCAAAAATCACGTTCAACCGGGCCCGACCAAAACTATCAACTACCGAAGTGCGCCGCTTCCCTTCTTCATCCGTTACAAAAGTCAATTGCGCCCCTAAACTGCTTTCAATAACACCGCGCACCACTTCATCGACGATATACCGCGGAATATCTTTAAACATACCATAAACCGCCTCGGTCAATAAGACATCCGGACCACCCGTTACCGGATTCTTTTGAAGAGGGTTAATCCAAATCATTGTTCGCTGACTTTCATCGGCAATCTCATATCCAAAGAAATCATTAGCAACCGGAATAGGAGATTCTTTAGAATCACCATCTGGTTTGAAACCAACAATCTTAATCTGCTCAAGAACTTGCAAGGCTTTATTTTTAAGTTCCCGTTCGATCTTGACTTGACCAACATGTTTGCCGCTTGACAAGACGTGCGTCGTTCGATCAAGCAACTGTTGATCAATTTCATCCAAAATCGTTATCCCATTTTTGCGGATATCCGTGAGTCCCTGCATAATACCCGGGTCATCGGCAAATCGATTAGGCATTTGTCCACGGGCGTCGGCGGAAACAATTTTTAAAACATCCCGATCGTTAAGGACATCGCTTATTTCCTGCGTAATCTCCTGCAAATCTTGCATTGTCGCTGTTTTGGCAATAACGGCTTCTGATATGACTTCATATTTTCTCAATAAATCATCTAAGACCACGATCCTAAAGTTTTTGTTGTATTGGCGCATCACTGCTCGGCCGGCCTGTTCAAATGTCATACGAACTTTCTCAATAACTGATTTTTCAAATTTTCTTGCATCAAGATGATTGGGCACCTTAATCATGGTATTTTGACCGTCAACCATATAAGCCAAAGCCGTGATAATCTTAGCAATGGTTTTTCCTCCCGAATTTTCAAGCTCGCCTAAATAACCAGTCACCCCGCTAATAGCCGCCTCTTTTTGAACCTCATACATCTTAAAATCCCTATATTCACTGCGGACAATCGCTTCGAGCCTGTCGGCAATATCCTTAACGAGCTGCGTGGGATTAGCGAAATTTCTTATATATTTTACCGCTGCTTGTGATGCATATCCGCTGCTCGGCGTTGTTGTTCCCATCAGAAACGCATCTTTACCCGATGATTTCTTTTGCGTTGCTTGTCCCAACTCCAGAACACCATTGACCGGAACCGTAATGATGGGCGCAACCGGTACTGTTTGCTGCAGATTGATGGGGAGAATTTCCTTTGGAGCGCTGAACATCGCCGCGTCACGCTTTCCTGCAACCACCGGCACAGTGTTGTCGGTCGTGGTGATCGGTTGTTTGGCCGGCTGATCGACGGTGAACTTAGCTCTGACAAGAATTGGCGCGGCCGTAACCTTCCTGCTGCGTCGAGGAGACGTTACTTTTGCACCAGCCAATTGCACTTGATCAGGCGATTCCGCTAACAATCTTAACGCGTATTTGAACTCGCTTAAGTTGGCGGAGGTGAATGCCAACTGGAATATCTTTTGGTCGAGCTCTGTTGACGTAAGCTTCGTATTCATCAATTGCACAATTTGTGATTTAGCTCCCTTGATCCGGCCAAGAGCGAATTTCATCAGGCGGGCGAAATCATGATCATCGCCGGTATCAATACCCATAACCTGCAAAGCATGTGTGAGACCGTTTTGTAATTCGGGCGCTAAATCCATCTTCGCGTATTTCGGTTCTTCCGCCAACGCGACGAACAACCGGGCCTTCAACGTCATATCCTTGGTCTTGCCCATGACAAATTTAACGCCATCATCTTTCAGATACTGTTCCGGCGGAACTGCTTTCTCGCCAGGACGCTTAAGCGTAAGTTTATTGCGCGTCAACAGATTGTCCCGGATCGGCTGATCCAAAATCATCACGGTCAATTCTTCCAGCGCCGCGTAAGCCTGCTCGGCAAATTCCTCAGTCTTGCTCTGGGAAGCAACTAAGGCCAAATCGTCAAATAAAGTAACGGCGAGGGACTGTCCCCCAATGCTGAATTTCCCGTCGGGCTTTCGGAAATCAGCCACCATACCTAACAGCTTATTCATCAATTCCTGAGCCTTTTTCGGATCGCTTCCCTCAATCGAAATCAGCCAACTGCCGTTGGTCAACGTGATTGATGACACGGCAAATGAAGAACCGGGATTGATGGAACGCAGCCTCACCGATCTCGATGAACGATTTGCATAAGAATCCTTGGTCATGCCTTTTAACGGTACGGCGAAAGGCCAACCGGAATCAACGATGGTAACAATCTGCATCGGCATAACAGGATGTTCTCGATGAACGGCATGCCACTGCGCTAAGGTCATGGTCACCGGCGTTTGATCAAATTTTCCTGTTCGCAAATAAGCCGGATCCACCATCAAAGTTCCAACCTGTAAATTTGAGTCTTCCGCCCCGTCATCGTCGATATAAACAACCGGGGAAGGCAGCGTTCCCGCGAAAATGTCATTGCGAGGAGCGAAGCGACGTGGCAATCCTGTCCCTTGCGATTGCTTCACCCCTGCTGGGCTCGCAATGACGACCGAAGAAACTTCGTCTTGCTGCCAAACCGATAATCCACTCAAAAGCCGTAAGACCTGGTCTTCGGTAAAATCACTTGGGTTGTAAGCAACCGGACGGGCATTCAGCTTAACAAAACTGATCAAGGGGGAATGTCCCTGCAGTATGGGCTGTCCCGTAGATAATCCCCCAAGCGAGCCATCAACCACCGTGCTTCTTGTGATCATCTGTCGGACCGCCATGTTATTCGAATCACTGACGCCATTGTGCGGGGCAAAAGCGCGCGGCACGATCACAACACCGTTCTTGATATCTTCCGGTGCCACCGGCGCTGACGGCTCAGAAGAATTGACCTGAACAAACTTGGTATCATTTCCAACCTGTTGCGGAACGTAAACCGGAGCGGAAACGCGACTGGCTGTTTCTCTAATATCGTGCAATTCATCTGCGCTGGCAGTCAAGACAACCAGTTCCGATGAAGGGATCTGTTGCGAAATGTTTAATTTATCGTCGAGGGACGGGCTTTCGGCCAACGCCTGGCCAAGGGCAAACGCGGGGGAAACATGGTGACGGACTGATCCAACCGGCTTCGGCGGCGCCCGGGCTTGTTGTTTATCCATAGCCGGTTGATTTGTCGCGCGAAACGATACCGGCGCAATCAGCTGCCCAACACTATGCGGTGAGACAGGGCTTAAAACAGC
>JAHFFT010000043.1:0-6824 GCA_023247795.1 Candidatus Omnitrophota bacterium | reverse complement strand
TCTGGAGTTCAAAAAACTTTTCGATATTTTGAACACTAAACTTCAGATCGTCTGCTCCCTTCCTTAAATCTTCCATTTCCTTCATTTTATCGTTGTACGACTTTATATCGTGATTATGTTCCGCGACCAATGCATTGATCTGCGATTGCAAACGCTGCAAGTGTCCAATATTTTCATTAAAAGCCGTGATGGATTGGTTTAACTTCACCTGCAATTCATTTTGCTCCTTAGCTAACTCATCTAACTTTTCTTTCTTTGGAACAAAACTGCCAAACCAATTTTTGACCAGAGACATCCGCTCGAATTCATTCAGCTCTGGCGTAAAAAGTCTCGTCATTTCATAGATCACCGCCCAGCTCATTTGATCATCAGCCGTCCACGCGGGTAAAATATTGCCTCCGATATTGATTGTAAAAGCAGAGAGGGATTGTGCCGATTTTTCTATTGGCCCCAGGTAAATTTGGGGTGCCGCACCGACTCCATGCCCGTGTTGGGCTCGCACCGCGATCACACTGCTCTCAACGACTTCCCGGAAGGTGTCTTTATCAAACGCTGTCCCATCCCGTGGTTGATAAAATCGCGTAAACATTTCAATAAAGGGCTGAACATGGATAGAATCATCTTTTTTACCTTCCGGCGACAATAGCGAAACGGGGTCAAGCACTTTGACGGATTGACTTTTATTCCGAATAACTTGAGCCAAAGCCGCTCTGATTTGAACATACAGTTCCTGCTGATCCGCGCCGATGCCGTCATTTAACACCGAAAACATCTGCAACGCTTTTTGCACAACCGCTTCTTGCTCTGTTCCTTCCGCCGACCTGGCCTGACCCATGGAATCCATCGAACTGACTACAAAATCCTCAAATTCATCAATCACACCCTTCTGCAGCGCCTGTTCTTTCATCTTGATATTCCAAAATTTACGCACTTGGACGGCCTGCTCGTGAGTTTGCCCCTGCAACCATTCGTGAATGCTTGTTTCCGCCATTTGGGTGATATGATCCGAGTTCACCAATTCTGGCATGCCGACATCGCTGGCATATTCTGCCATCCCGATATCGATGTCGAAAAAGTAAACATTTTTTGCTTTCCCTTTTGATTCCCTGGTTCCGAAATGGGCCTGTGGCAAACGGTCGCGCAATTTGAAATAAAAACTGGCGATAAGACCTTCATTGATCGCGGCCGCTTTAATCCCTAAATCCAACAATTTTTTATAAGTCGCCTTGACTTGTTCAACTAAAATCGGATCATCAAGATCATTTAAAGCGCGCTCTGCCTGCTCTGCCGTCGTCCCTGGGACCATCCTCGCCCTCGCATACTTTAATATCGAATCCGTATACAACCGAATACGACGTTCCATTTCCTCTTTCTGAATAGGGATAAGGACCTGATTAAAATCGCCATTGCTGGAAGAAACAACTTTTCGGAACTCCTCTAACGCTAATTTGACTTTATCATCATAGGGTAAGGTTTGAGCAATCGGTTCCAAGATCGCAAAGACCCGCTTGGTAAGCGCTTGTTGAAGATCGTGGGCGGTCGTTCCCTCTTGATATTGTTTACCCTCGGTAATAACTTCCGCCTGACCATCCATAAATGACGGCCGGATAATAAAGTTGGCCATGTGCTCGTTAAACGCCTCCATGGTGGTATTGCTCATCTTAAGCGCGTCCTCCGCTTCTTTCTTTTCAAAGGCGACAAAACCCTCTTGATCGATCTTACGGCCATCGAGCGAAAGCCCCTGGGCCTTCAAAATACCGCGGACGGCTTTAAATTCGTCCTTTTCCGCTTCGGCCGCAGTGCCGACTTTGATCCGATAACCAATCAAATCTCCTTCCGGATCAAATTTATCTAGATTCGCGAGTTTTCCTTTCTCAATGACGTAAACCCGCTCTACTTGTGAAAGCATATCCGAGTGAAGTTTATATTCACTCGTTAATGCTGAAGCGCTGACCGATTGAATAACCCCGTCATTACCCTTTTTGATCGTAAAAATCACTTTGCTGTCCATGTCCGATCGTGGAACCGCAACCTGATATTGATACAATTCGACGTTCTTTTCCTTGACTTTTTCTTCACTGATAACTAAGTTGCTGTCACTCAAATGGAACGGAGTGATCGTATAAATATTGTTATCGTTTAAGATGATCCCTTTCGGGTCCTTCAACCCGCCAATAAAACCCAAATCATTTAAGAAAGTGATCTCTTGTCCTTTCTCAACTTTTACCCCATTGATGTCCGCGTCTTGATTGATGATGGCTCTTTGCGGAGCTATCGTGCCGCTCAAGGGATCAATGTGATGAATCATTTCCACCGGCAAAAGATTCACGACCCGGGTCTCATTGGCGTCTTTATGGACCACCGCCAGCGGCTGAACTTCTTTCATTTGATAAGCGTTATCCACTTTTTCCACCGCGACGGCTTTAAGATATTTTTTATCCACGTTTGTGGGTTTAGCCGCGTATTTTAAAACCGCGTAGACCATGCTCTTATTATCTTTGAACCGCGCGTCCAGCTTCATCTCAGAGGGATTGGCAACCCCCTGTAAAAACTTTTCTTGGACTTCTCCTTTGCGATTGACATATCCTTCCTTCACTAAATTATCCCAAAGCAGATCAACATCCTTTTCCACAAAACGTTCTAAAAATTCTTTGGCGACCGTTCGTTTCAAACCCGCTTTTTTAAGATCCGGCCGCACCACCTTGACCGGTTCTCTCTTATTCTCATCATCGTATTTATTGTAAATAATCCCGGTTTGATAATGATACGTCTGCCCCACCCCTAATTTGATCTCCTCGGAGATATCAATCTCAGCATAGGTCGCGGTAACACCCTCGATCGAAATTTGGCCCTTTTCCGAACCTTCGGTTTTCCTGACATAAATCTCGTGGCCCTTACCGTCGGCTAAAGCAATTTTTGTCCGATTTTCTCCGGAACGATCCATATAATCCTCTGCCAATTTTTTGGTCGTCTCCTGCTGATATTGCTGAATGATCTTGCGCATATACTTATCGCTTAATTCGGTTGCGATGCTGTCAAACATGGTCGCAACACTTCGGTTATATTCCTGACCGGAAAACTGCTGCATGATGTTTTCGACCACACGATCCACTTCGGCTTGCGCCTTCTCAATTTTCTTTGTGTCGACGCTGTTTTTGACCTGGTCATAATTTTTCTGCGCCTGATAAAGGTCGATCTTATTGGCATCAGACAAAAGGCCATGATAACGATCAACCACAATCTTGTATTCCCCGGGCATACGCGTTGGCGTCCCTCCCCAGGTAAAGGCGCGCGCGCCGGCCTGTTGGAAACGGGTGCGCGACCCGATATTTAAATCAAAGATATGGGCATACCCTTCTCCTCGAACTGAAAGCGCCTCCCGGAAAGAAGAAATGATAATCATCTTTTCGTTGGACATCGGGTTATCCAACTCCTTAATCACTCGTTCCAGATTCTCGACCTCATGGACAACCTTCCAGCCTTCCTGTTGATACTTCTGCATTTCTTGATAAAGAGTATTTCGTTCCGCTTCATTGGCACTATTGATCAATATTACGCGATGATCGATGTGCTTTCCTCGATATCGATTGACCAAATCCCCCACATCATGAACCACGGTCCTGACCCCATTTTCCGTGATCTCAATTGCTAACTTACCGGCCAAGCGCATCTGCCCAAGGTCCACCTCAGCATCAAACTGAATGATCCTGGCATTTTTCATCGGAGCATAGGGACGATACGGATCAAAGGTGCCTGATAATCCGCCGGCGGTACGTCCGGTCCCCATAAGCGCTTCTTTGGCCGTTGCCTGCAAAACATCCCGCTCGCTATAAATCTCATAACCGATAAAGGAATCCTTATCCACTTTCCCCTTGCCCATGGCTTCCCAAAGATGTAAATTGAATTGATTGTAAAGCGAGTCTCTGATGGTCTGCTTTTCCTTTACCTCACCGATATTTCTCCAGTTGATCGGGACAACGGTCACACCCTCATCCGTTTGACGGATCTTAACCTGCTCATATTGATAGTTCTTAAAACTCGCGGCCAGCTTATCCATAAACACATCAATTTCTTTATCGCTAAAGACATTCTCAAAACCATTTTTTCGCAATTCATCTTTAAAAATCCTCTGAATCTCTTTCTTGACCTCAAAAGGCTTGCCATTGACCTTAAAAATTTTCTTCCCGTCGCCAACACCAATCTCGGTGGCCTCATCACGGAAATTGTATTTCAGGCCGCCTTCGACTCCGATCATCAAATCAATGGCCTTACGGTTGACGTCGGAACCTCCCTCATAATCTTTCACCGATTGCGCTAACCGTTGATAAACTTTAACCGCGGCGTTGGTCAACAATTGTCGGGCATCAATCTGGGTTTCCAGCCTACGGACCGTCTCCGCGGAAGCCTCTCTTCGAAAACTCTTTCCCAATTCGTGTTGCGCGCCCGGACTGACAATCATCGGATCCGCCAATAACACCAAATGAAACTCATCGCTGGACATGATCGCCCTTTCTAACAAATTTCGTCCGGTCATTTTGGATTGTAAAAAGATCGATTGGTATCCTTCCACATCCATGACCGTAATTTTATCGGTCGCGAGTTCTTTATGATTCCCGATCTGTTGATTTTTATCAAACTTAACAAAGATATCTCGATAATCTTGATCATTGGTAAAATTTTCAATCGCCTGCGCGTTGGCCGTGACAATGATTAAAGGAACATCCTTGTCGACCAGACCTTGTTCCTTGGCCAGCAAAATCTCCGCGTTCACCGCCTTTAAGATTTCGGTCTTTCCGCCGGCGACCGGTTTAACAATCATCAACATGTCGGTAAGGCGGTCAATGTCCGAAAAATGACCTGCGGCTTCATAAACCTCACGGGGGCCGCGGAGATATTCACTAACCAAGGCATAAAGGATCGAAAGGTCCCCGGCGTGAGGCTGCTCCCAATGCTTCAGAGTCTGTAAACGATCAACATAGGCCTTGACAGCAATCTTCATGCCCTCAATCTTATTCTTATCAGCAGCGTCGATATCTTTAAAGGCTTTGTGATTCTCAAAAGCCGACTTTCCATTCTTCTGATAGTCAACGACTAACTTTTGCATACGGTTTTCAATGCTATGATCCCCTTTAAGATAGGTGTCGATGGTCTTTTTAATGATCTCTCGCGATGAGAGTTGGGTCAGATCCAAACCACTTTGTTTTGGGGTACGGGCTTTCTCAATGAAGGATCGTGTGGCGCGCTTTGTACTCTGAAAGGCTTTGCGGAAAAGACGATCGCGATTTTTAGAAGAAGGATCGAGGGCTTTATCAGCTTCGGAAACACCAACGTTATAGGCTAATTGTTTTCCCAGGCGAGCATAAAATTTAGCCTTAAGGGTCAACCGCGGCGGGCCGGTTGGCTGCGCGCTTCCTTTTTCTTGAGTGACATCTTTTAGAGCGCCGGACTCGGTCATTTGGAATCGCGCTGACGGCAACTTTCCTTCCCCATAAAGAAATTCATGCACTTCTTTCATCGAAGGCAATTCCTGACTTGTCGGCCGTTTATAATCCACATCACCTAGCCGATAGAAATCACTATGTTCCATCCCTTGCTGTTCTTTTGCTAAAGCATGGGTCTCCCGTAAAATTTGCGGATATTTATTGATCACCGCTCTTTGCGCATCCTTGTCGTGTTCTGGAATTTTGTATCGCTCAATTAACATCTGCCGAACTTTAAATAATTCCACCGCCTCATGCTGCAAAGCCGTAAGCATGGACCGGGATTTCACCGCAACTTGACCGGTGACCGGATCAAGGACTGCCAACGGACGCCGGGTACCGGTGATCGGATCCATTTCTCCCAAACCTTCATCAACAACCGCGTTCTTCATCGCCTCACGAACAAGCGATCCTATTGATTTTGTATGCATATCCTTAACACCTTGACTACGGTCAGCGGCCAAACGTTCATACCATCCCGTCGTCAGCCCGGATAACGCGGCCATTGCCGGCGCGTCTTGATCACCATGAACCAATTCCAAAACAGTCTCCGGATGCAGCTTTTGTTTAGCCTCAACATTTTGTTTTGCTTCGAATATTTTTTGCTGGGCCTGTCGGGCCGTTTGCCGATACTGCCGGCGCTTAGTTAAATCCGTATTCATTTCCTCTAAAATCTCACTGCCCTTAACAATGGCCTGATAATCTTTCATCGTCTTTCCTTGATAACTCTTAAGCTCCCTCACTTGTTCCCCGGTCTCTTTAAGGATCTCCTGTCCCAGAACCTCTTTACGATCCCTCAATTCCGCTTTCTTCGTGCTAACATCTTTTAATTGCCCTTCCAAATCAGCAAAGGCTTTCCTTTTACCGGTAATCACATCACCTGCGGCCTTATCCTTTTTCGCCTTAGCTAATTCTTTCTTTGACCGCGCGATTTCTCGACGCTTGACATTGGGTAGGACCTGCTCTAAAACATCAAGCGCTGTATAAACAGCAAATTTTTCTTCCGCGGTTTTGGGCGCCGGGGGGTTCACTTTTTCCACAATTTCGTTAGCCGATTGGAAAAGGCTGTCTTCGACCTTCGCGATCTCTGTTTGTAATTTCGCTTTTGTCATCGTCGCCAAAGCTTTCTGAGCGGGATCACGGTGACGATACACATCCTGAACCGCAACCGGTTCCCCGCTGATATCGCGTTCTTTCACAAGAGCGATTTCCTGCTCAACTGCTTTTATCCTGCTTTCGTATTGCTTCTGGACTTCCGCTTTTTGCGGAATTCCTTTTTCCATTTCCTGTTCAAGCTTAGTGACTTCCTGTTTTTGAGATTCCAATTGCTTGGTTAAATCTTCT
>JAHFFT010000001.1:91780-137881 GCA_023247795.1 Candidatus Omnitrophota bacterium | reverse complement strand
AACCCTTTTTCTGAGATGGAACGGATGCACAATGAAATGAATCGGATGATGCAGAATTCGTTCAATCAAAATAGCTCGAGCGGGAAAGGGGTTTTTAACAGCAATGTTTCCTATGATGACAGTTTTGATTTGAAGGAAACCGCTGAGGCCTACGTCATCACGTTTGATTTGACGGATTTTGATAAAGACAATGTCCGAATTGAGGTGAAGGGTAACACGTTGAGTGTCTCTGCCGAGAGTCATGCTCAGGGAGAGCAAAATTCTCCTCAGGGTGTGGCAAAATCACAGCACTATGGTTCGTTTACCCAAACGATTCCTTTGCCCAAGGATGCCATGGCCGACAAGATGCAGACAAAACAGGAAGATGGTAAGCTGGTGATCACGCTGCCAAAAAAGAAGAAGAGCATTTGATGGGTAAAAAATTTTAGTGATATAACGCCTATTAGTATTTAGATAACACGATGGCAATTGGTTATTCCCTCATATATACTTAAACGAATAGGTATATATGAGGTGAATAAGTGATCTGTAGATTTTTTAGAAAAGGTTTAATATTTTGTAAGTTATTGAATTCAGTATGTTTATGTGTATTTTTGTTGTCCTCCTGCCAGCAAGTTAATGCTCAGCAGTCTCTAAATCTGCCCCAAAGCCAACAATTGCTGCACACGACGCCAAGCTTTACCCCCATGGTGATCAAGGGAATCAAGGTTCATCCGGAAGATCCGTTGTTGTTTGATTTCATTATCGAACCCGGTGATGAAAATTTGACGGGGGATGCCTTGCAATCGCAAATCCAACAATTGATCAAGTATTTCATGGCCGCGTTGACGGTGCCGGATAAGGATGTCTGGGTGAATCTTTCACCTTTGGAGGCGGACCGGATTTTGCCGGAAAATTTAGAAGAAACGCAAATGGGCGCGGATTTGTTGGCGCAAGATTATGTGCTAAAACAATTAACAGCATCGCTTTTATTCCCAGAGGACGAGGTTGGAAAGAGTTTTTGGAAAAGGGTTTATGAGCAGGCCTATGCGCGTTTTGGCACGACGGACATCCCGGTTGATACGTTTAATAAGGTTTGGATTGTGACGGAAAAAGCGGTTGTTTATGAGAATGGGGAGTCTAACGCTGCTTTTGTGGGAGAAAGTTATTTGAAGGTCATGTTGGAAAAAGATTATCTGGCGAGCAAAAGTAAAACGGAAGAAAAATCGAATCAAGGTATCAGTGAGGAGGTCTCGAATTTTTCTGCTGATGTGATCAGAGAGATCATCCTTCCCGAAATTGAACGCGAGGTCAATGAAGGAAAACATTTCGCGACTTTGCGGCAGATTTATCATTCGATGATCTTGGCCAATTGGTTTAAAAAGCGGCTTAAAGAAAGTTTGCTTGGGAAGAAATATGTCAACCAGGACAAGGTTCATGGGATAGAGATAGACGGTGAGACGCAAAAGGAAGAAATCTACAATCAATATCTCAAGACCTATCAGGAGGGGACTTACAACTTCATCCGAGAAGACTTTGATGAATGGAGCGGTCAAGAAAAGGCAAGAAAGTACGTCGCCGGAGGATTCTCCGATCAATTACCGGAAAAGCTGGAGATTGAAACGCCGTCGGCCGAATTTTTATCCAAATTACCAGGGAAAAGTTTTTTGCGTTCGGTGACGCGGTTTGTCAGGCAGAAATTTTCCCCCATCTTTATAGCCGGTACAATTGCCTGTACCAGCGTCGGTTGCAGCAGTCTGCCGAAACCATCCTTTACAAAACCGTCTGAGCAATTTATTGAGCACCAGCTCTCTACCGCGTATGCGCCGAAACATACGCAGGAGCATTTTGAGAATTTGCAAGACTGGCTTAAGGTGATAACGGTATTTTTTTCGGATTTGGATAAAGAAGAATTTGATGAATTGCTAGAGAAAGCTCGACAAGGAGCTGAGGCCATTTCTGAAAAAGGTGACAAGGTTTGGGGAGAAAAATTCGCAGAATTTCAAAAGGAGGTGGGGCCGCTATTAGTTGAACTGCTTGAAATGGCGGATAAGCTTGAACGGACAAATTCAAAATTTATTTTCATTAGATTACAAAATAAAATGGCTGAGAGAGTGGGGCAGATTCCTTTAATGTTAAATCGTTTGAACCAGGATTTGCTTTTGGATCGAGGATGGATGTTGAGAGTCGACCCAACTGTTTCAGACAAATTCGCCTTGTTTATGGTTAATGGCCGTGTTGTGAATAAAATTCGTTTTGGGGATCGTCCAGATCGATTGGACCAGTCTCTTATTGTTCCGGAATGGAATGTCATCGATGTTAATCCGCCTGCTGGTGAACGCGGCCAGAATATGGATGAAGGTTCAGGGGCTTGGGCTGATTATACAGATGGGATGGTTTTTGATCGTCCCATTGACAGTGAGCTTGGATTTCAAGAAATCAGAGAACTTATAGACCCCAATAGGGGTGTCCCTAGTCAGTTCATGGCTTATCGTGGTTGGGCAAAGGCTTACGCGCGAAAAGCCATTGAGCGTGACGGTTATTTAACAGAAGATGGTAAGCTCAAAGATGAGTTTTCTGTTGATCTTCAAGCTAGTATTAGAGAGCACGAATTAACGCACGCGATCAATATGCTGGTTGGCAAAGCACTCATTCGACCTGATTATGAAGGGATTGCTCTTGCCAGAGAGTTTATTCATAAGACGGCATATACACGGCTTTTTGGCATGGTGTTGGGTGCATCACTTGAATATGAACAAATTAAGAAGCTTTTACAAGTTTATGATACAGATCCCGCGTTGAGAAGATTCAAGGTAGAAGATTTTTATTATTATAATCACGTAATGCTTTTTTTAGCAGAGCGAGCTGGACGAAGCGATCTCGCAAAAAGAATAAAGAATTTTGAAGACGGAGAGGCTCCTAAAGAATTATTTGACCATCTTTTTTCATTGAGCCGTGAAGAATTTGACAAAATAGGGCGAGCTGTTTATGAGCGGTTCAGAAGAAAGGCGAAGATCCCGAAATATTGGAATTTTGTAGAAATGAATGTTCCGGTTTCTCATGAAGGGCAGTCCAATTTGGGCCCCAATTTTCATGAATATGCGCCTATTATTGGACCAAAAGCGGATTTATTTACGGGGTCGTATTCTCCCCCTATGACCATTCAATCAGAGGACGCAGCAGAGATCGCCCGAATTCTAACAGGCCGGTATGTGGATATGCCAAGAGACAAATTTAACGAGCGGATAGGAAGAATTTTAAAAAAATACCGGCCACTGCTGGATTATCATTCGAGGTTGATTGGAGATTTTGAGACGTGGGGTTTAAAAACAGATTTTTATTATGAAGGTCATACAATCATTTTGACTGGGCCGAATGCCGATGAATATTTAAAACGGGTTGAGGATTTGGTCAAACAGCTTTCTCCGGCAATCAGGCAGACGGCAGGATTTTATAATAATAGTAGCGTGTTCGGCAGGGATCGTTTGTCGGAATTGCTGCTGTTAACTTTGCCTCCTGTTGCCTTTATTCGTGCTTCACAAAATGACTATCGTTTTACTGAAAATAAATTGCGTCCAGTTATTATTACGGAAAAAACGTTGGGGGAATTTGAAGATGGGGGCACCATCAATGAAGAAATAGCGGTAAGAGAAATTAAAGAGATCATTAATGGCTTAAAAGGTTTATCAGAAGTGTTTAAAACGACGCCTAGAATTGTGCAAGACAAACTGAATGAATGGATAGAGAGTCGTCAAGGGGGTTATCGTTATGCTCGGAATGAAAATGATCTGCAGGCGAGTGTTAGAGAGGTTTTGGTGATTTTTGATCTAGCCGGAGAAAAACCTGAAGCATTGGCGAAGGAATTGATTGCTAACGTGGATGGAGGCATAAAAAAGGCAGTTATTAATAACGCGCGTGAGTCGATTCAAGCGCCTGATGTGAATTCTTTGCCGCTTCTTTCGTTGCCCGCCAAGCCAAAAGAAGAAGGGAGTCAGCAAGGTTCGGATGCGTTTCTTTTGAGCACACCAGGTGGTATTGATCTAAATACGCCGAATTTGCAAGTTGAGGCTAGGCACGGGGAGGTTCAACTAGGAACATCGGTGATCAATGTCCAAAATGTCGCGATCCCAGGCCTTTCTCCATTGATTGAACAGATTGATGCGCTTCCAGGGCAAGAAGTCAGTCGTTTAATGGAAGTCCATCCTTAGTGACTCTTGTCAAATTTGACCTAAGAAGCCCCGGGGTTCACCCCGGAGGTTCTTAACGTCCATCTGAGTATCCCTTGCCAAATGAATCTTTGAAAGTTAGAATAGTGGCTCTATGAGTCGAGCGATTTCTTTTATTCTTCAAGGAATGATCCGACTGTACCAACTTTTGTGTGCCCCGTTATTGCCGCCAAGCTGCCGGCATGTTCCATCGTGTTCCAATTACGCAAAAGAGGCCATTGAATCGCACGGGGTGTGGAAAGGGTGTTTACTGACGGTGAAACGGTTATTGTCCTGCCACCCGTGGGGAACTACCGGAATAGATCTGGTCCCGCCCAAGAATCAAGGAGTCACAAATTGACGCTTAAGATATACAACACCTTAGGGAAACAAAAGCAAGAATTTGTGCCGCTCGCTAAGGGCAAGGTCAAGATGTATGTCTGCGGCCCGACGGTCTATGATCTTCTGCACGTTGGTAATTTCCGCGGAGCGATTTTTTTCAACCTGGTCCGAAATTGGCTCGAATATTTGGGTTATCAGGTTACATTTGTTTACAATTATACCGACGTGGACGACAAGATCATCAAGCGGGCCAATGAAGAAGGTATTTCCGCGTCTGATTTGAGCCAACGTTTCATACAGGAATTTGAAAAGGATTTTCGCAGCCTCAATCTTAAAGTCCATGAACACACCCCGAAATGCACTGATCACATGACTGATATGGTCACCATCATTCGGGCACTTGTGGATAAGGGCAAGGCCTATGAAGTGCAGGGAACGGTTTTTTATTCCATTGAGACGTTTGAGAATTATGGTTTGCTGAGCGGTAAAAGGATTACGGAATTGGAAGTGGGGCATCGGGTGGATCCCGACCCCAGAAAGAAAAATCCTCTGGATTTTGTTTTATGGAAACCAGCGAAGGAAGGCGAACCCAGTTGGGATTCTCCTTGGGGCAAAGGTCGACCCGGGTGGCATATCGAATGTTCTACCCTAAGCCGCTGTTATTTGGGTGACAGCATTGATATCCACGGCGGCGGGATTGATTTGATTTTTCCTCATCACGAAAACGAGATCGCGCAAAGTGAGGCGGTCTCTGGCAAACCTTTCGTCAGTTTTTGGATGCATAACAATTTTATCCAGTTTGGCGACGAGAAAATGTCGAAATCGTTGGGGAACGTGGTCAAGGCACGCTCTTTCATGGAAAAATATCACCCGGAGATTTTAAAGTTTTTGATGCTTTCGGTTCATTACCGATCGCCGTTGAATTTTGAAGAAGACCAGATCCGTCAGGCCATGGTTGGGTTGGGCCGCATTTATTCGGCCCTGCAACTCGCTGATCGGATTTTGGCGCAAGCGACCTCAGAATCTAAAGAGGATAAGAAATTTCGAACTCATCTGGCGCAGGCGACACAGTACATTGAGACCGCCTTGAACGATGATTTCAATACTCCAGCGATGTTTGCCGCCATTTTTGATGTTGTACGCGAATTCAATTCGTTTTTTCAGGCCGGACAGCCTGGAAAAAAAAGTGATCTGGTGCTAAGTGATAAAGCCAAGGCCTTCAAAGAATGGATCAAACCTTACGGCCAATTGACCGCTCTTTTTCAGGAGCCGGCGGATGGATTTTTGTGTGGCCTTGATAAAATTTTGATCAACGCCAAAGGCATTGATGTTAAAAGAGTAGAAGCGCTGGTTGCCGAGCGACAGAAAGCACGGCAAAATAAAGATTTCCAAACAGCAGATAAGGTCCGTGACGAATTGTTGGCGATGGAGATCATTGTTCATGACAGCCCAACAGAGAGTACGTGGGAAGTGAAGAAGGGGTAGTCTTGGGGACTGTCCCCATCTGTATGTGGTGATTTTGACCTCGCAGGTGCACCTCTGCGAGGTCAGAATTGGTCAACAGAAGTTGAGTTGCAATTTATTCGAAAATCGTTATAATAAATCTCAATTTTAACTGAAATCAATATTTTCCATATTTTAAGGAGGAAGACGTGGCGAAGATCAAGACTGGAATTTTAGGGTACCCTCGTATCGGCGAGAACCGCGAACTTAAAAAAGCGACCGAGCAATATTGGAAAGGCGAAATCAAGGCTGAAGAACTTTTAAAGTCAGCAGCGGCGTTAAAAAAACAAAATTGGCAGAAACAGAAAGCCGCGGGGCTGGATTTCATCCCGTCCAACGATTTCAGTTTCTACGATCAGATGCTCGACATGAGCTGCCTTTTGGGCAATGTTCCGGCTCGTTTCAAATGGAATGGTAAGAATATCGGTGTTGAGACCGTGTTTTTCATGGCGCGCGGCTCAGGAGCGACGGCAAAGGAAAAAGAAACACAGGCCTGCGAAATGACCAAGTGGCTTGACACGAATTATCATTACATCGTCCCGGAATTTGAATCCAAGAGTGCCTTTAAAATTTCCTCCACAAAGATTTTTGATGAGTTCTCGGAGGCGTTAGCCTTAGGGATTAAAACCCGTCCGGTCTTGATCGGTCCGATGACCTATCTGACTTTGGGAAAAGCACAGGATTCTAACGCGAACCGGTTCAAATTGCTTGATCAACTTTTGCCGGTTTACGTCGAGATTTTGAAGAAATTGAAGGCTTTGGGCGCGGAATGGGTGCAGATCGATGAGCCGGTGTTCGCTTTTGATTTGAATCTTGAACAAAAGCAGGGTCTGCAAAAGGCTTATGAGAAGTTGAGTGCTGTTGCGGGATTGAACATCATGGTGGCAACATATTTCGAAGAGTTGCGAGCAAATCTCGACACCTTTTTATCTTTGCCGGTCCAGGCGCTGCACATCGATGCCGTCCGCGGCAAGAAGGAAATCGAAAAAATCCTCGAGAAATTTCCGAAAAACAAAATCCTTTCGGTTGGGGTTGTCGACGGTCGCAATATTTGGAAAAATGATTTTAAGGAATCCTTAAAGATTTTGGAAAAGGCCAAAGCGAGTTTGGGCGAAGCGCGGATCATCGTTTCCAGTTCCTGTTCGCTGGTTCATTCTCCCATCACCCTTAAGAATGAAAAGAAATTGGACAATGAATTCAAAACTTGGTTGGCCTTTGCTGATGAGAAGTTGGAAGAGATTGCTTCGTTAGCGAAGATTTTGGCTGGCAAGGCAGGGGACGCGATTTTAAAGGAAAATCAGGCTGCCTTAGATTCACGCAAGAAAAGCAGCCGGATTCATAATCAGCAGGTCAAAAAGCGGACGGCCGCGGTCAAACCCGCGGACATGAAGCGGAAATCGGCTTTTGCTCGTCGTCAACAGACGCAGCGCAAAGAGTTGCGGCTTCCGGCGTTTCCAACCACGACCATTGGTTCGTTTCCGCAGACCAAGGAAGTGCGCGCGAATCGCCTCAAATTGAAAAAGAATGAAATCACACAGGCCCAATACGAATCCTTCATTGAAGAAGAAATCAAGAATGCCGTGAAGATCCAAGATAAAATTGGTTTGGATGTGTACGTGCACGGCGAGTTTGAACGCAATGACATGGTTGAATATTTCGGCGAACTGTTAGAAGGGTTCGCGTTCACTCAGAATGCCTGGGTGCAGAGTTATGGTTCACGTTATGTGAAACCGCCGATCATTTTTGGCGATGTCTCACGTCCGCAGCCGATGACCGTGCGCTGGTCAAAATTTGCGCAATCCTTGACGAAGAAACCGATGAAGGGGATGTTGACCGGACCCGTCACTATCGCCCAGTGGAGTTTTGTGCGCAATGATCAACCGCGTTCGGAGTCGGTGATGCAGATTGCTTTGGCGATCCGCGACGAGGTTGTTGATTTGGAAAAGGCTGGGATTTCGGTGATTCAAATCGACGAGCCAGCAATCCGTGAAGGATTGCCGTTACGACGGTCGGATTGGAAAGATTATTTGGATTGGTCAGTCAAGGCTTTCCGTCTGAGCGCTTCTGGTGTTAAGGACGAGACCCAGATCCATACCCATATGTGCTATTCGGAATTCAATGATATCATCGAGGCGATTGCTGACATGGACGCCGACGTGATTTCCATTGAATCGTCCCGCTCGAAGATGGAGCTATTAGACGTATTTGTTGACTTCAAGTATCCCAATGAGATTGGTCCAGGGGTTTATGACATCCATTCCCCGCGCGTTCCGTCGAAAACAGAGATGGAAGAGCTGTTAGAAAAGGCGGACAAAGTGCTTCCCGCTGAAAACATCTGGGTCAACCCGGACTGCGGTTTGAAGACGCGGCAGTGGGAAGAAGTCAAACCGGCTTTGATCAACATGGTTGAGGCCGCTAAGGCAATCCGTCAGCGGGTCAAGGTTGCCGGTTAGCCTCGTCGCTATGGATTCTGATGCCGAGTACATGGCACTTGCTCTTAAGGAGGCCGAGAAGGGGAGGGGATTAGTCGATCCCAACCCCATGGTCGGTGCATTGATTGTTGAAGGCAACCGAATTGCCGCGACCGGCTTTCATCAAAAGGCCGGCGGCCCGCACGCCGAGATCGAGGCTCTCAAACATCTTGGCCGTCCACCGAAAAAAGACGCGATCCTTTACATCACCCTCGAGCCTTGCTCGACCCACGGAAAAACCCCGCTCTGCACCGACGCGATTCTCGCTTCCGGGATCAAAAGGGTTGTTGTTGGAGCCATTGATCCTAATCCCGCTCATCAAGGTCGAGGTATTCAAATCCTTATCAAAGCCGGTATTGAAGTGCGAACCAAGGTGCTGGAAAAAGAGTGTGCCCGATTGAATGAATCTTTCAATGAACGCATGCGCCGCAAAAGCCTGGGCGATCGAGCCTAGTTTTTCGCCAGAACGCTTCAGTCATTGTCCCAGAAGTGGAGCGCTTTCAATTATTTGAACAACCGTTAGAAAATTTTAATATTATGTTGCAATAATTTATCAAATATGTTAAATTTTTGTTATGGAGTTTAGCCGCTTCCTTTCAAAAGTACAAGGGTTTCCGCTCGTAGATACAAGAGTCCTGTCTCCCGAAGATAGGGGTTCGCTGTCTCTAAAGGTACAAATCAGCCGCTGGGTTAAATCCGGTAAATTGATCCAGCTCAAAAGAGGCCTTTATGTGCTTGCTGAACCTTACCGTAAAATGACACTCTCGGAATTTTATATCGCGAGCGCCTTAAAAAGTCCTTCGTATATCAGTCTGGAAAAGGCCCTTGAATATCACGGGCTCATTCCAGAAGCAGTTCATGTTTTTACTTCCGTTACAACCAAGCGGCCGGAAAGTTTTGAAACGCCAGCTGGCCGCTATGATTACAACCATGTTAAGCCGTCGCTCTTTTGGGGATACCTTTCTTTGAATATGGGCGGGCAAACTATTTTTATGGCCACCCCGGAGAAGGCTTTATTAGATTTTTTTTATTTGAAACACGTGAAAGTGTCTTTGGATTATTTAGAAGAGATGCGTTTACAGAATGTCGAAGACATCAAACTCAATAAATTATTGGAATACTCCCGACGCTTTAAAAAGAAAAATTTAATGCAGACAGCCCGTCTGATCGAGCAATATGTCAAAGGGGAAATGAAGGGGGTAAAAAAGCTGTGAAAGACCATTGTTTGGAATTGGTCGCCGCGCAAAAATCCAGCACCACGAAATACAATGCCATGCGTGAATATTTGCAGGCCTATGTGCTGAGGATTATGCATGACCGCAATATTTTTCAATCCACCGCTTTTGTCGATGGAACGGCTTTAAGGTTTTTATACGACTTACCGCGCTTTTCGGAAGACCTGGATTTTTCGTCGCACAAGAAATCTCAAATGCCATTTGCTGATTTGATGAATGTCATTAAACAAGAGCTCGTTTTGGCCGGTTATACAGCCAACGTAGATTACAAAGAGAGCAAGGCCGTTCAATCGGCTTTTGTTAAATTTGAAGGGCTCATGCATGAGGCGCAACTTTCGCCCATGACAAGCCAAAAATTTTCAATTAAAATTGAAATCGACACCAAGCCTCCCAAGGGGGCTGTCTTAACGACGCAAATCGTCAATAAGTTTTTTCCTATTGCTTTTTTGTCCTACGATTTGCCGTCGCTATTGGCTGGAAAAATCCACGCGCTTTTGAGTCGAAAGTACACCAAGGGCAGAGATTATTTTGATATTGCCTGGTATTTGTCTAGGTTTAAAACGATTGTTCCCAATTTCAAACTTCTTCATAACGCTTTAACTCAAACGGGGTACACAAAAGAAATGCCGACCGAAAATGATTGGCGAAAATATTTAAGCGGTGTGGTTAAGAAGGCCGACTGGAAAACCGTTCACAAGGATGTTGTTAATTTTCTCGAAGACCCCAAAGACATGGATATTTTTACAAAAGAAAATGTGCTAAAGATTATTGGGGAAGTGTAAAATTTAGGGCCCGGGTTCTGTGGTAGAATTATTAAATGGCAAAAGCTTGGCTCGAGAAATAGGCACTTTTAATTGTATCTAGCACCTATATCGGGGTGCATGATTTAGTCTAATGAAAAAGATATTAATACTTTTGATATTCATGATTTTTTTCTTTGCATACAGTCATCAATGTGACGCATATTTAGATTATCTAAATGACTCATATGGTGGATTTTGGCAAGGAATCTGGGATGGGTTTATTTCTTTTGTTACGCTGCCTTTAAGTGTCTGGTTTCCCGAAAGTATTCATGTTTACAATTCAAATAATAACGGATTCATGTACAACTTTGGATTCTTTATTATAGCAATTGGAGTATCAGGAGCGAGTATACCGTTATTATTTTTTGCTTGGATAATTCGAGTCGTCTTCTGGATTATTATTTTGACCGTTGGAATGATAGCGCTGTTTTTTAAATAATGATTCCAAATTTTTGGCCACGTAACGTAATCTTAATTGGTTAAAAGCAGAAAAATTTTGGTATATTATAGAAGTGTAGGCTACAACCCGAGGTCGCATTTTTGTGTTTAGGTAAAGCATGACATGATAAAGAAATAAGATCACTATATGGTTTTGGATTGTAGATTGAGGGAGGAAAATTGTAGTTATCTACCGCGAATTATTAGCATAAAATATTCTATAAAATATTGCAGCAAAATATGTTACGATAATTAAAAATTTATGTAAGTTATGATTTACATAAATAAATTTTTATTGTAATATGTGTATCATAAATACTCATGGTTAGTTGTAGTTATAGAGCATATCAGGAGATGAAATGACCGCAAAAAACAAATTCGAAAACATTTCCATCGAAGCAATTTTATCTCCTTACAATCCGTGGTGGAAAAATGGTGAAGTAAAAACACAAGATTTTAAACGGCCGGTTTTTCATAAAATTTTAAAAGATTTATTAACTCTTAAGCAAATCATCTCTATTACCGGGCCCAGACGAGTTGGAAAAACGACGATTCTTAAACAGCTCATCCAGAATTTAATTTTGGAGCAGAATATTGAACCATCGCGGATTATTTATTTCTCTTTCGATGATCCGCTTTTAGCCGAGCCGCATTTGCGAGCGCATTTTTTTGACCGCCTGATTCAGTGGGCGGATCTTAAACATAAGGAAAGGCTTGTTTACTTTTTTCTGGATGAGGTTCAAAAATTTGACCGCTGGGAACTTTATTTGAAGAAATATTATGATTTGAATTTCCCTGTCCGTTTTGTTGTTTCCGGATCGGCGTCATCTCCCATATTTCGTAAAAGCCGTGAGAGTCTTTTAGGTCGCATTAAAGATAATCATCTTTTGCCATTTTCCTTTAAAGAGTTTGTTTATTTTCGTAGCCCCGATAATAAAGAGTTGCTGAATTTTGTACAGCGCGCGGGAGAGTTTGGATATAAATTGCAAAGGGAAATGGCCGTCAACTGGAGGGAGATTCAATCGGAATCAGGGCCGGTAAGTTTATCAAAGGTTATGTTCGATGGATTAAATCATCTGTTAGATCAATATTTTGTTGAGGGAGGGTTTCCGGAAAGCTGGGAAATTAAAGATTTTGTGGCCAAACAAGAGTATTTATTTGATAACCAGGTGAAAAAAGTCATCTTTGAAGATCTGGTTATCGCGACGGAATTCCGCAAACCGGAAAATATCAAGGCGTTTTACATTTCCTTGGTGGAACAGCCAGGCCAGGAAATTAATGTAGAAAAAACAGCGCAAAAAACTGGGATTAGCCGCCCCATGCTTGAGAAATACTTGCCCCTTCTGGAGATGACTGATTTGATTAAGACCGTGCCGCGTTTTTCCAAACGACCGCTTAAGTTTCGAAGAGGTAGCGTGAAATGTTATCTGATTGATTTGGCTCTTAGAAATGCCATTTTAAAATTGGATCATCATTTGCTGAAAGACAACGTGATGATGGGTTTTTACGCAGAAAATTTGATTTTTAACGCGTTACGACATTTTGAAGGACAAATTGAATTGACATATTACAAGGACGCAAGGCGAGAGATTGATTTTGTTGTTCATTTGGGAGGAAAAAGGTGTCTTCCGGTTGAAGTCAAATATAGTCAGAACCCGGATGATCTACCGGCCATGGAGTGGTTTCTTAACGAATATCATCAAGCATTCGGGATTGTTGTGACAAAGGATTTCTATAGACCTTCTGCACCATCAGGGAAGGTTCTTTTTATCCCCCTATCAGTATTTCTCTTATTTTTTTAAATTATTAAAATGGGATGGGAATATGAATAAACAAAAATTCGAATTAGCGTGGATCAGCATGAATATGTTCATGAATTTCGAGGGGAGTTAACAGTTATGTGTCGTCCCACCACATTCCTCATTTTTTTTACATTATTGATGGTTACTCAAACACAGGGAGCGGATATGATCAAAGAGCCCAATGTGAGCGGACAGTTTTATGACAGCGATCCGAAACGTCTTTCTGATCAGGTGATCAATTTCATTTCCCAGGCCGCGGTCCAACCATTCCAACAAAACATCGATGTGATCGTGGTCCCCCACGCCGGACATGTCTATTCTGGCCCCATCGCTGGTTATGCCTATAAGGCGGTGAGTCAGCATTCCTATAAGACTGTCATATTATTGGGGCCGACGCATTATTACAATTTTGATGGCGTTTCAATTTGGCCTGAAGGCGGATTCAAGACTCCGCTTGGTACGGTTAGCGTTGATACGGAATTTGCCAAGGGGTTGATGGCAGCGAATAAAAATATCCAATACTTGCCGCAGATTTTTGAAGTGGATCATGTCTTGGAGGTCGAGCTTCCCTTTTTGCAGACGATTTTCAAAGATGCTAAAATTGTTCCCATGATCATGAGCCGAAGCAATGACCGTAAGACCATTGAAGGAATCGCGGAAACAATTTATCAGCAGGCCAAGGGGAGAGACGATGTGCTGTTATTGATCAGCTCGGACCTGTCGCATTTTCACGACGAGAATACCGCGCACAGCATTGATCAACGTGGTCTTTCCGCGGTGCAGGAAATGGATGTCGAGAAGTTATGGGCAGGTCACGAGCAAGGGGTCATGGAGATCGATGGATTTAAGGAAGTGATTATTGGGGTTTTATACGCCCAGAAACGCGGAAACAATAAGGCTGAACTGCTTCGATATGCGACTTCAGCTGATGTCACCGGTGATCGTAATCGGGTGGTTGGATATTCAGCGGTTGTGATGTATAAGAAATGATCGGATTTTGACCTCGTAGGTTCAAAATACGAACCTACGAGGTCGACTGACGCCGAACCCACGGGGTCGACTAACGATATGAACATCTTCAATCAACATCTTGGCCTTTATACGGACTTTTATGAGCTGACCATGGCACAGGGGTATTTCCTCGACGGGCGAAAGGACATAACCGCTGGTTTTGATTATTTTTCCAGAACCAATCCTTTCCAAGGGGGATACATTTTATTTGCTGGACTGCAGGACCTTTTGGACATTTTACAGTCGTTGAAGTTTGAAGACGAAGATTGCGCTTATCTCAAACAAGTTGGATTTAAGGACGAATTCCTTCGTTATCTTAAAAAGTTTCGGTTTCGGGGCAATATTTTTTCGGTTCGTGAGGGCGAAGTGGTTTTTCCGCTGGAGCCGGTCTTGCGGGTCGAAGGCAACATCATTGAAACCCAGATCATTGAATCAATGGTCCTGAATATTTTGAATTTTGAGTCGTTGATCGCGACCAAGGCCTCGCGGGTCCGTCGATCAGCGGGAGATAGCTTGATTACTGATTTTGGTCTTCGTCGGGCGCAAGGTTTCGGGGGAGTCCATGCCAGCCGCGCTTGCATCATCGGTGGATTTAACAGCACCTCCAATGTTTTGAGTGCCTTTACTTTTGGATTGAAACCGGTTGGTACTCAGGCGCACTCCTGGATTCAGAGTTTTCCCGACGAGCTAACTGCCTTCCGCCATTTCGTGAAGTATTATCCCGATCGTTGTATTTTGTTGGTCGATACTTACAATACCCTTAAGAGCGGGGTCCCGAACGCGATCACGGTCGCTAAAGAGTTGGAACGGCAGGGTAAGAAGCTTTTTGGGATTCGCCTTGATAGCGGTGATTTGGCTTATTTGAGCAAACAAGCGCGAAAGATGCTGGACCAAGAGGGATTGGGTGACGTTAAAATCATTGCCTCAAATCAATTGGACGAATATGTGATCCGCAGTTTGCGGGACCAGGGAGCAGGTATTGACGCGTATGGTGTTGGGACCCGGGTCATCACTGGCCAGCCGGACGCAGCTTTGGACGGGGTCTACAAAATGTCAATGATCGACGGTAAACCGAAACTGAAGCTTTCTGAAAATAAGGAAAAAATGACGCTGCCGGGGGTTAAGAAGATCATTCGTGTGGTCAATGAGAATAAAGAATTTTACGCCGATGCCATTGTTTTAACACAAGAGGAAACAGTGGACATGATTTATCATCCCTTGGATCGGGAGCGGAATGTTCGTACGGCCAATTTGCCTACGGAAGAGATCCAGTTCGCGGTCATGGAAGATGGCAAGTTGAAGCAAAAAAAGATGCCGGTTGAACAGATCGCCGCTTTTGCCCAGCAGCGGCTTGGCCTACTTCCCGACGAGCATAAACGTTTTGAAAATCCGCACATTTATAAAGTCGGGGTCAGTCAAAAGGTTTTGGATTTGCAGGGACGTCTGGCCGCCGAGGCCCGTGCTAAGAATGTGAAAAGGTCATGAGGAAGAGCTGTCATGCCATTTTATGATTATTTTTGTGAAGCGAACCAAAAGACCGTCGAGGTCTTTCATGGATCATCGGAGCGGTTCAAAACTTGGGGAGAAGTTTGTGAGCGGGCAAAGATCGATCTCGAAGGAACTCCCGTGGGTGCGGCAGTTGTGCGAATGCTCGCTGAGGTCAACCCGATGATTTTTCGGGTGAAGGGCTTGGATAAACATCAACCCAGCAAAAAGTTGCTTGTCTAACCCCATTCTGATCTGCGAGGTGAGAATGGGTGGGAGATTTTATGTCAGTGGATCATCAGCATAAACAAGACCATGCTCAGCATGACTGTTGTCAATCCGTTGAGCAGCCCTGGTATCAAAACAAGATATTTATTTTAACGTTGGTCTTATTGCTTTTAGTCGCGCTGTCTTACGTTGTCCCCATTCTGGTTCCATTCCGGGAAAATTTGCTGATGTATTTTAAGGTCATCTGGAGGCCAGCCCTGCTGGGCCTTTTTCTCGGAGGTTTGATCGAGCATTTCATTCCGCAGCAGTACATTTCACAGGTTTTGGCCCAACACAAAAAGCGAACCATTCTCTATGCCGTCGGGTTAGGATTTTTTGCCAGCACCTGCTCGCATGGGATTTTGGCACTGTCGATGCAGCTGTACAAAAAGGGAGCGTCAACTTCGGCGGTCGTGGCGTTTTTGCTCGCGAGTCCTTGGGCCAATCTTCCGTTGACGCTTATGCTACTTGGATTTTTTGGGGTCGTGAAGGCACTCTATATCATTCTCGTTGCCATTGTGATTGCCTTGACGACGGGGATGGTTTTTCAGTGGATGGAACATCACCATTTTGTTGAAAGGAACAAAAAGAGTTTGGAATATGACGCGGCGTTTTCAATAGGTAAAGATATCAAGAAGCGTTTTAGAAATTATCATCTCAGTACTGAGCAGGTTAAAAATGATTTGGCGGGGATTTTTCGCGGAGCGTTGGGTTTGGCTGATATGATCCTTTGGTGGACGCTCATCGGGCTGGCCTTGGCCAGCCTGGCCGGGGCTTATGTGCCGTCGGGGATTTTTCAACACTACATGGGACCAACCTTTTTGGGGATGCTGGTGACCCTTGGAGTCGCGACGGTCATCGAGGTCTGTTCGGAAGGGACGGCACCGCTGGCTTTTGAAATTTTTCGGCAGACTGGGGCGCTGGGCAACAGTTTTGTGTTTTTGATGGCCGGTGTCGCGACCGATTATACGGAGATCGGTATCCTTTGGCAGAACATTGGCCGCCGGACCGCCATTTTACTGCCGGTGATCACTGTCCCGCAGATCCTATTCTGGGGAGTGATCGCAAACAGCATTTTCAAATGAAAGATTTTTTTGTCATGCTTTCACATTGAAAAGTTGAACGAGATGCGCTAATATGTCTTTAAGAAAATGACAAAGTAGCCACATCATAAAAGAGGAGAACATATGAAATCGCGTTTCTTGAGAACAATCGCTTGCAGTTTTTTTCTCATTTCTGTCGGCCCACTGGTTTTTGCCCAGACCCCGACCCCGGCTCCAGAATATTTTTACAATGATCCTGTCAACATCAATACCGATCCCAGCTATGTGCCGGGTGATTATCCAATGGATGACACCAATGACGCGCGGACCTATTACCAAATTAAAAAGGAAGATATCACAAAAGCGGTTGATCCTTTGGCCGGAAGCGCGGCTTTCATCTTAGACCTCGGTGAGATATCTTTTAAAGCCATTAAAAATGAGTCCGCGGAGGTGATGGGGTACTTTCGTAATTATTTTGGTGTTGTCCAGTACACCGATAAGGGTTTTGAAAAGATCCGTGTGATCATTGACATCAATTCGCTGGATACGGCAGTCCCTGGGCGGAACAATCGAATCTTGAAACTTTTTTTTCAAAGCATGAAACCGGAGTTAGGGACCTCGGAAGTGGTCTTCGACAGTTTTGACGGGCAGGGCAAGAGTTTGGCCGAGTTTAGCGACGGACAAGAGCATCCGCTTAAGGCCGTGGGCAAGGTCATTCTTAATGGAACATCGCAAAAGATTTCAGCAATTTTGAATGTTACAAAAAACAATGATGCTTGGAAGATTGAAACCCAGGAGCCCATCAGTTTGCTCATTTCTGATTTCAATTTCGGTGATCGGCCGTATGTTCTAATGAAGGAATGCAATCACAAAGCGATCGGTAATCATGTGACTGTGAAAGCGACGATGTATTTCAAATAATTTTTATTGTCCGACCCCGTAGGTTCACCCCGTAGGTGGACCTACGGGGTTTTTTTTTAAAACGGCGCTTGACAATGGTTTGATTAGACATTAGTATTTCCTTCATATTTTATCCATCCTTTTACGCAAGATGTAGTAGTCATGAAAGCATTAAAGAGAGTTCATAAGTCCCTGTCCTTCGTTTTCGTCGCCACATTCATTTTTCATCAGTTGATGTCTCCCGTCGCTGTTTACGCCCAAAGTCTGACTGCGCTGAATCTCCCGCAGCCAGGGGCCATGTTGCAGCAGAGTCCGGTTTTTGTTCCCACCATGCTCAAAGGAATGCGCGTTCATCCCGAGGACCCGTTTCGGTTTGATTTCATCATTGACAGCGGTAACAGCCCATTGAAGCCAAAGGACCTGCAAGCGGAAAGTGAACGGCTGATCAAATATTTTCTTACCTCCTTGACGGTCCCGCAGGATGACTTGTGGGTGAACCTTTCGCCTTACGAGAAGACCCGGGTGATCCCATCGGCTTTAGGCCAGACCGAGATGGGTCGTGATCTTTTGGCCCAGGACTATATTTTGAAACAGTTCACCGCTTCCTTAATATACCCGGAACGGGACTTGGGAAAGGTTTTTTGGCAAAAGGTTTATCAGCAGGCGTATGAAAGATTTGGCACGACCAATATTCCGGTGAACACTTTTAACAAGGTATGGATTTTGCCGGATAAAGCAACGGTTTTTGAAAATGGCGATTCGGTCTTTGTCGTGGAGAGCCGGTTGAAGGTGATGATGGACGAAGATTATCTTGCCATAGAGAAAAATCAGAATAAATCAGCCGGGAATCAGCAGTCTTTGAAATCGGACGGGCATAAAGATTTCAGTGATTTGTCGACGATGGTGATGCGGGAAATTGTTTTGCCGCAGATTGAAAAGGAAGTCAACGAGGGGCAAAATTTCGCGCCGTTGCGTCAGATTTTTCAGTCGCTGATCCTCGCCAAATGGTATCGCGAGACATTGACCTCGAGTGTTCTCACCCGAACGTATGTCAATCGAAACAAGATTCTAGGTGTTGACCTGGCAGACAAGCAGATCAAAGGGCAAATTTACGAACAATATGTCAAGGCCTATCAAAAAGGGGTTTTCAATTTTGTTAAAGAAGAATTTGACCTTGCCCAACAGACCCAGGTGCCCCGCAAATATTTTTCGGGTGGAATTGAAAGATTAATGAATTTTCCTCTTGGTCGGACCAGCAATCCGTCAAGCCTGAAGGGGAAAGTCGGCGGATGGTTTGTCGCGGTGGTCAGGGCGATGCAAAGGACAGCAGGAAGCAATCCGCCGGATGAGAATGGTTATTCGTTGAGCGCTACGGTTTCGAGAATCGCGGTGAGTATTTTTGAGCGAGCAAAAAATCGATTAAGGCAACCGTTGTTGAAGCCAGTGGTTTCGGCAGGGTTTATCGGGATTTTGCTGCAGCCGACGATCAGCCAGGCAACGCCTTCCCAAGATGAGACGGCGGACGATCAAGGACCCAAGGTTGAGGCCGTGCAAGTTTTCCGGATCAATGGGCGTACTATTAAAAATGTCGATGATGAGATTAAAAATCAATTGATGAAATTAGGCAAAGATGATGAATTCAATAGAAAAGTGGCTGTGGAAGATCTCAATCAAATCATCTGGCTTTTGAACAATGACTCGCAAGCAAAAAAGGATGCTGTTCAAGCGATTTTGAAAGCGGCCTTAACGCACCCTTATGAATTGCGTCCATTGATTGAGGGGATGAGGAAGGATTTTTTCAAGACAGTTGAAAATGTCGATGAGCTTTTGGAATTTGCCCAGGGTTTTTCCTCGCCTGATCTTGAATTGTTGAAAATTCTTTATTTAACCAACCAGCCACCGGTTTTGGCAAATGTTGAAGCGTTGATGATTATGGAAGGTTTGCGCAATCAAACAATGCAAAAGGACATCGCTGAGGTTTTTAATGATCCTGCAGTCAAGGATGCTCTTAAAAGTCTTAACGGCCGGACTGTGGCTGAACTATTGAGCGCAGCCAAGATCATATCTTGGGTAGCTATGGATGAAACGAATGGAACATCTAACCCTGGCCAGCAACTGAAAGAATTGACCGAACAGCTTCGCTTGATCGAGTTGGCCCGTTGGTCAACCGCGATCAAACTTTTGGTCGCGCAAAAGGACATCAAAGATATTGATTTTCCAAGAATTCTTGAGGTGGATTTCGGGGTTTTGGGAAAGGTTTTAGTGGAAATGCCTATTCTCATGTTTGACCTGGACGACGAAGTCGCCCTATCGTTGATAAAGCAGCAATATCCCGATCGATTTTCCGCTATCAATTCTGCTTTGAAAGAAGTCAAGAGTTGGGAGGAAAAGCTGAGTGAGGCAAATGCGATTGAAATTTTCGTCAAGGATTTAGCGAGCAATGATTTCAAGGTTCGCTATCAGGCGTTAGTGCTTTTAAAACATTTTAAATCAATCTCTCTTTCTCCAGAACAGCTGGCGAAAATTGTCGCTGTTATTCAGAGCAACAACTATTGGCTTCAGGAACTTAGCTTCGGACTTTTGCTCCATGATTCGCCTGGATCGTTGCAGGCGCTTGAAGGGCTCGCGACATCGCAATCTGCAATCATTAGAGATTTAGCTGTTGATGTGCTGGAACAGAGAGGCGCGGTCAACCAATTGGCGCATTTGGTAGGTACGTCACAATCCGAGAGCACCCAAAGAAATGCTATCCAAAGATTGGCTCGTATGGGAAAGCCGGCGTTGGTTTCAGCGGCCCAGGACCCCCAGGCATTGGAAAGGATCATTCTTTATTTCATTGATAAACGCGATGATGTTTGGCTGGCGTATCTATTGGAAGAAGATAGTATTCGGCCTGCCGTTTTACGTGTCTTACTATCAGCAAAAAATGATATTGTGCTTTCCTACTTTTCGCAATGGATGGAGGTGCAGCCTCTAGGAAATGACATCCTATCTGGTTTGCTCAGCTTAGGGCCAAACGCGTTTTCTGTGGTAGCTAATCTTTATGGCAAGGGAAAAGTGACAGTCCAGGAAATTCTGCAATTTGGCAGCAAAGCTTATCCGTGTTTACTTCATCTGCTTGGTTTGGAAAGTGTGGGTGGGGATGTCCTTAAGGATATTCTTGAGCATGACCAACCGCCTTACGCCGTATTACAGCAGGCGGTTTCTGATCCGGTTTTACGCAGTAAAATCATTGCTGGCTTGGTTACGCTCACAGAGACGTCCTGGAAGAAGGTCCTGCCATATCTTTTTGAGGATGGTGTGTATCGTCATTTTCTTGTTATTGATTTGGTTAGTCATGGTGAAAGCGCATTTCCTTTTATTCAGTATTTGGTGGAAAACAGCACGTATCGGAAAGAAGCTTTATTGAGCCTGTTGATTCTTAAAGAAACCGCTTATCCGCAGCTTATTTTTTTGTTGAAAAATGACGCGTTGCGAAAGTCGGTCGTCGCTGATTTGGTTTCCATGGTCGAAGACGTTAATGGGTTTATGGCTCATTTGCTGCAGCAGGAGGAATGGAGGGGTATCATCCTGTCCGACCTGGCGGAATTAGGAAATGCCGCAATTCCATTATTGAAAGATTTGCTGGGATTGCCGGTTGGGTTGGATATCATCGACGGTCTTGCGGATTTGGGTGAGAAGGGAAGTGATCTTTTATTGTCGTTGATGAAGAGCGATCCGCAAAGGGTGATTGATCGGTTGCAAGCCACGGGAAAGATGACAAATGGTTTTATCCTTAATGTTTTAGCTGAAGGGGATCTGCCGTTGAATTTGAGGCAAAGTTGCGCAAGAAAGTTGAAGAAAATGACGGGACCAGAAGGTGACGAGTTTATTCAAATGCTTAAGAAAAGTTATCAAGAAATCAGCGAAAAAGGAATTTTGGCGACTATTGCGGAATTGAATGACATCACACTGTTAATCAACACCATTGCCGAACAGCGGTTGTTGAAGGGGGAAACGCTTTTTATAAAGATGTTGAATGATTTGAGCCTGTCCATTGATGTCCGTGTTCTTATTTTGCACCAAATCAAATATGCCGCGATGTTCCCGACGGCTGTTGAGCAACTGAAGCGTTTTATGCGCCTGGAGCCGACGACAAAAGAAGGCAAGTGGTTGAGGGATGAAGCGGAAAAAGCCTATTATGAACTTCATCCGGAAGATTTTTTGCATGATCGTAATCCGCCGATTGCCCGTCGGGCCGCTGGGATATTATTGGATTTTTCATCACAAGGGAATGAGATCATTGAAAGAACCGGCATTGCCAAACCATATACAGTCGCGCTTATGCTAGATATGTTGGTCTCAGCTAAGAGCCATTATTGGGAGATAGGCGAAACCCTCATGAATATTTTTAAATTCAATGGGGTACCGCTGGAAGGAGACGGGTCGTTGGAGAATCAGAAGAGATTTATTGACATTTTAATAAGCACCCTTAATTTGGTCAAAAATTTGGCATCGGAGCCGGAAGTTGGGAGTAAGCTTTTGTTTGTGGGTATTTATGAAAAGTATGGCGATCAAAGCGCGGGTTTGAATCCAGAGGAGATTCAAAAGACAATCGAGAAAGTTGGGTTAGGGAAATGGCTGCAAGTCCAATTGAAGGACACAAAGCCAAACCTTGCTCTTCGCGCGGTCATCACTGAAACTGCTTTGCACTTTCTGCCTCAACCATCTTTATTGAGTGAAGGGGACATTACTGCTTTGCAGAGTTTGACCAAGCCCCTGGCCAGTCCTAACATTTTTTCAATTGTTGATTTTTTGTCGACCGGAAAAGTTCCAGTTCATCCGGTCAGTCCGAAGAAAGAAGAAAAAGGACCCAGTGGTTCACAACCACAATTACCAACGGTGGGAACCCCGAAAGGTAAAGAAGGCGGCGATAAGGAAGATTTAGAAAAAAAGTCGCCTGTTCCGGCCCCTAAAAATCAGGATAAACCAGATGATCAACCAGATAATAATTTGTTACCAGCATCGAATGGGGATGGTAGAGATGATCATCTTTTACTTGTGACAGATCAACAGATTTCGCCAGCCACGACTGGAGGGGTTTCGCTTAAAAATTTTGAAGTGAAACGGCAAGGTACTGCTGTTCATTTTGATATGGATCCACAGCAGCCGTATGAAATGATCATCCAAGGGTTTGATGGTTTATCTCCAGTTTTCATCAATTTTGTTCCCGTCTCCAACCCTTTCCCGATCTTAGGATTGGCAGATCCGCAACAAAAGAGCTCTCCTTTGCAAATTTCTAAATTGAGCAGTTATTAACAGGGGGGACAGTCCCCTGTTAATAAGTCTCTAAGTATTTAAGAAAAAAGCATTTACGAGGGGACAGTCCCCTTGCTTTCTTGTCGCAGATATACTATACTTCCTTATAATTCTTATCAAATACTAATAAATACTATTATTTGAGATGTCATTTCGAACGAGAAAACAGCCATCTTTGTTTTTTCGGGTGGTAGCGTGCTTACTTCTTTTGTCATTTACAAGCAATGTAATTGATTGTAAATACACAAGTTATGTATCAGCACAGACTGTCCCTCTCCAGGGAAGCACTCTACCCGCACTCCCGAAGCCAAATTCTCTCCTTGAATTGAGCCCTAGCTTTAACCCTATGGTTTTAAAGGGCCTCAAAGTCGACCCAAAAAATCCCTTTCATTTCGATTTTTACGTTTCTCCCGGAGACAGTCAATTCAATAAGCAAGATCAGAAAAAGGAAATGGAACGGCTCATCCGTTATTTTTTAACCAGTTTGACGGTTCCAGCGGACGACCTTTGGGTGAATCTTTCTCCTTATGAGAAAAACCGTATTCTGCCCGATAAATTCGCCATGACCGAGATGGGCAGGGACCTGTTGGCCCAGGATTATTTTTTGAAGCAGATAACGGCCTCTTTGATCTATCCGGAAAGTGAATTGGGTCAAAAATTTTGGCATTTGGTTTATCAGAAGGCTTTTGAACTTTATGGTACCACCAACATCCCCATCAACACCTTCAATAAGGTTTGGATCGTGCCGGAAAAGGCGGTTGTTTACGAAAATGACGGGGCCGCTTTTGTCGTTGATGCCAAATTGGATGTTCTCTTGGAAGAGGACTATCTCTCCCTGGAAAATAACAAAAGCGATCGTAAATTTGACTTGGAAAAGCTCAATAACGGACAGACCGCGGAACTCAATCGCTTGTCGTCGCGAGTGGTTAAAGATGTCATCTTACCAGCGATCAAAAAGGAGATCAATGAGGGGCAGCAGTTTGCCCAGTTGCGCCAGATTTACAATTCGCTCATCTTAGCACTTTGGTATAAAAAGCGGCTCAAGGACAGTTTACTTTCCAAGATCTATTCGAATAAAGAAAAGATGAAGGGGGTTGACCTTTCCGACCCAGAGTCTAAAGAAAAGATTTATAACCAATATTTGGAGACGTTCCGTAAGGGTGTTTATAACCTGATCAAAGAAGAAGTGGACCCTGCCACCCAAGAATTGGTCCCGCGAAAATACATCTCCGGTGGCGCCGGTTTTCAAGGGGCGGTGAATATCTTAGAAACCGAAGGCAAACTTTCTACCAATGCGACTGATGACCAACAAAAAATACTTTCCGAAAATGAAAAAAGGAGACTGCTTCAGACCGCAGTTGATGTTGTCACGATTCCGCAGACAAATCCAGCCGCAAACGGGCCAAACCCAACAGATACTTTGATGTTGAGCGCTGAGGCAAGCCGGGACGGAATGTATACGATTTACAAAGACCCTGAAAATCCCAGAAATATTTTTATCAATGATCAAGAGAAAGTCCAACAGCTCCGTTTGAAGTTCTCAGGAACGGATCAAGCTAAAATTGAATTGTCTGACAAATTTAAGGATATTCCCGACCACGGTCATGTTGTCATTCCTTACCAAAACGGCGGGGCGTTGGTTATCGCTAAAAATATCGATGCGTCGGTGACTGTGTTTGAGGTTGATGCTGCTGAACAAGGAAGCGAGCGTGTCAAACAAATCCGTTTTGATGATAAGGGTGATTTGTATTCTGTGATCAGAGAGCCTTTGGAAGAGCTTGTTTATGACACATCTTCAAGGTTTGATTTGACATTCCTTTATTATCTCAATTTGATTTGGGATTCGGTTGATGAACGTTTGCAATCAAAGGTTTCCAAACTAGCCTATCAAATTCAATATTGGCAGTTCAATAGCATCAAAAGTAAAAGAGCAGGAGATATGCAGGCGACAATGGTGGAGACGGGACCTGGTAGGCTATATGATTTAGATCGTGATATCGTGATTAAATTTCTTCCCATGATTTCAGAAATTCAGAGGCCATGGCTCATCACAGACTATGGAGCGAGTACAGCAGTCACTAGCCTAGATATTACCAATGCCTTAAAAGATCAAGACGTACGGGTCGAGAGTTCCGATCTAGTCGTATTCCTGCGTATGCGAAGGATTGCGGGGGAGGTTTATGTTTATGATTCGCAGGGGAATGTTCAGCAAAAAATTGGTAAAAATGGTGTTGTTAAAATAGATGAAGTTGAAAAGATAATTCTTCAGAAATTTTTTGAAGAATATGATAAAAAAAATAAAAAATATTTCGAATTTATGCGGACCGCCCCGGAAGTCATCCAGCATATCAATGCCCAGCAAGTTCCGCGTTTATCGGTAGTAGAGAGAGATGTCTTTGACCAGCGTCTTCCTAAAAATCAATCTGTTCTTGGACGGGTGATTAATTTCGCGCAATATATTGATAAAAGGCATGACCTTGAAGCAATGTTAAAAAATATGGGTCGCACTATTAAAAATCAAGGATTTTTATTTGTTGGAAGATCAATGCAGTACTCTATCTATCGGGTTTGGCAGCGTCGAGGAGCCAAGCTTGTTGAATTAGAACATGAGGGATATCCGCAAGGAATTCTTTATGATGGTTACAACGGAGTTTTTGATCTCACCGGTCCGGAGATTGATGAAAACGGCCACTTGGCCAGCATCACCCGTGAAGATGGGACGATTATGACGGTGTTCTACGATGGGGAGTCTCCTTCAAGGCTTGATCTGGCCGCGCCCGATGGACGTCAGATCACGGACACGGAAGAGATCATGGCCTTCCTCACTTCGGTTGAGAGTATGGGAGGTGCCATAAGCGGGCTTTCGTTAAAGGATTTTATTCAGCAAAAATTGTTCAGTTTATTGGCTCAATCGGCAGTTCAAGACGCTTCGCGGCCGCGAGATCAGTTGATGTTAACAAAAGAAGATATTGATCGAGATGGGATTCCCTTCCGGCAGTATCTTGGCTTCATCAATTCAAAATATGCCGGGCTTAAACTGGCGGAACATGGCCCTATCAGACACCCGCGATTGATTGGGTTTGTTCCACCTGATATAAGTTTTTTTCAAGAATTAATAGCGCTGAATGGGCATGGCAGCAGCCGTTCAGCTCTTTCTACCATTGCATCACTTGAAAATTTACCTCTTGTCGATTCCAAAGACACTAAGGATTTTAATGCTATTGCTCAAAGAATCGCGAACAAAGAAATAAATATGCCGATCATCTATAAGCCAAATTATTTCGCGAATGGCGATTACATTTTTTTTATTGAATGGAGCGATGATGGAAGAAAACTGATATTGACTTTTGCTCAGTGGGAAGATTCTCATACCGGAGAGCCTAATCCGATAGCAAGAAATATGATCAATGAGATTAAGAAAACTATAACCCAAGCGGAAGAGAATACTAGCCGCGAAGAACTTTTTCAGCTGATCCTGGATCCCCAAAAAATTGATATTGCAGAGGCGTTGAAGGTGGTAAGGAAAGTCGTGTCGCGGGAAACCGGAAGCGGGGTTCTTGAGGTTGTTGAGCCGATTTTTAAATACCAGGATAGAGTATTTCAGACCAGATGCAGTTGGATATTTGACAGGGCAAATAACACAATAAAATTAGATCCGCAGAGGTCTTTTGGCAGTCTCGGTAATGAATATTTTGGCAACGGCACTGGGATTGACTCGGGTCAGATGTATCAGCCGCTTTTTGAGAGGTTTGGTATCAGCGACGAAGAAAGGCAGATGGCGTTTAAGGAGTATGTTGATAAGGCGGTGGTAGCTTTATGGGGGCATCTTCAGAAACAATTTAGTCTTCTTAATTTTAGATTGACCGATATTGAAAGAGGAGAATTTGACCTGTTCTGGTTGCCGCCTGATGAGAACAGCCACGGTTTTCCGGTCCCGGTCTTTAACGAAATGAGCCTGTTTTCATCGGAAGCAAATGGCCGGCCAATTTATCCCAAATCGTTTGATGAACTGGAAGGGATTCACGCTAACAATTCTTTGGGCTATGAAGAAGTTTTAACAAATGGGCTCAGTTTGGAAGAATTTTTGGAAGAAGTCAGCACCAAATATGGCGCGAGAAAGATCGCGGAAGGCGGGCCGATATTACAATCTCCTTTAATTGCCTTGCTTGCTCCCGAAGAGGTTATTTTAAGAAAACGAAAGAAAAAGAAACTTAATAGCTATTCCTGGGCTTTGGCCGACCCTAGAGAAATCAAATCTTTTTCTGAGATCGCAAAGCAGATAGGAGACGGCCGCATTAAAACGCCCCTTTACTATAAACCTGATAGTTCTAGCGATGGTGTTGGCGTTTTTCGTATTGATCGAGATCGCAAGAAAAATTTTGTTGTTACCATGGCATATTTTGAAACTTATAAAGGGGACTCATTTTTTATATATACTGGGAAATTGATTAAGGATTTGCGAAAAGAACTGGGAGTAGAGGTTAAAATCAAAAGAAAAAGTGATACGGTTCAAGTTATCATCAACCCGCGGCAAGCCGATTTTCCAAATATTTTAGAGCGAATAAGAAGAATTCTTTCTCTACAAGCAACTTTTGAATATGATCCGGGTATTCTTGAGCAAGGGATACGCGTTTTTCGGTATCAAGGAAAGAGTTATGAAACCCGGCACGCATGGCAAGTTGATGAAAGGGGAGACCTGCTGATCAGAAGGGATGAAGAGCGAAAGGATATTTTTGATTTAGAAACCATTGCCCGCGTCGGGAGTTCAGGGGAATTTGCGAATGTTTCTGACCGTAATTCCAGCGAGACAGTGGTTTTAGAATATGCCGAGATGTATGATCCGCTATTCGCGAGATTTCATATCCCCGAAGAACGAAAGCAGGAATTTTATCAATATGTCGAGGAGAATGTGAGGAGGCTGTATCAATATATCCTGCTGCGGATGGTTGATATGGGGATGAATGAAATGGATAAGATTTATCTGAAAGGTAGTTTTGATTTTATGTGGCTTCCTCCAACAAAAAACAGCAACGGGTTACCTATTCCTGTTTTAAATGAAACTAATTTAGACGATGTCAATGCGATGGATCGAGGTGATCGTGTGTTTCCTAAGCGTTTTGATCAGATAGGGAAAGAAGGGTCTTCGCCAACGGCAGGCGGGGACAAATTTTTTCTTTCAACTGAGCAGGAGCGTTTTGTTGATAGGGAGTTCGCGGGATTTCAGAATCGGGTGCTCAAGGAAAAGATCCGTCATATCTCAATCGCAGAGAATTTGCCAGCGGCGCTTGACGTCTTGAAAACGGCCAACGTCAACGTATGCCGCGTTAAAGGCAATATCATTCCGGATTTAAAGTCCTCGGACATCTTCACTGGGTTGAATTTTGAATTTACACTTTTTCGCCTGCGGGAACGGGATGATTGGCTGGTGATCAAGCGAGAGCGCGACGGCAAGTTGCTTGATATTCCGGAGATGTTAAAAGGGATCACGAGTTTTAGAGAACCACCGTCACCACTCAACTATGGAGCGACCGCGCTCTTCGACGTCATTTTGCACAGCCGGCGAGATGACTTTCCCGCGCCGCGGTTAGAGGATTTGGCAGCGGATTATCAGGATAATATCGACGGAAAGACTGACATGGGAATTGTAACTCCCAGAGGACTGGTGACCTATCAGGGAGGAGGTTTGATTGAAGAGTATCCGGGGGCACGGTTCACAGGCGAGGATCTGTTGGAAGATTTGAAGCAAAGTTATCAGATCGAGAAGGCTACTAGTGGCACAGATGACCAAACCGAGGTTATGTCTGATTTTCTGGACAGTCTTCAGAGGCATATTCAGATGGAATATTGGGAATGGGAATCGGTTGCTGACGATTATTTTCCGGCCAGATCATTCCATTTGAGCAGATGTCTCAACTCTGCCGACCCGTCAACGCGTTGGAATGCTCTGAAATTTCTTAATCATATCGCCCATGAACTGAATAATCCTCATTTGACGGATGTGTTTGCCGCGTTTGCCGCGGATGACGAGGAAAAGATTCAAGATGTTGTTATTGAGATGATGTCCGAATTTCAGGGTGTAAAACCGGCGACGATAACTCCCTTTACGAGGTCCCAATTCACTAGGGTCAAGCAAAAAGCTGGGGTTTTGTTGGCGAGCCTGCTCCGGAACGGGCCGCATCAGCGGCTGGAAAGGTTTGAACGCATCGACAGCGTATATAGACAACTTGCAGAAGAATTAAAAAGCGCAAACGGGAAAAAAAGAGACTCGATTGATTCTTTTGTGCCAAGAATTGTCGCTGGGATGAGGGGTATGGACAAGGGATTCAAAGCCCATATCCGAACAATTGACCCGCAAAATAGAAATATTTTTATTTTTTTCGATGAAATTACTGTTCATCTTGGCGAGGCGCTTTGCGGATATGTCGCCTCCGTTGGTTTGCTGTGGGGATTAAAACAAGTTGGAGTGTATGAATTGTATGATGTTCGAAATCCCGCGAATATCCTTTTTGTTGTTTTTGATGAAGGAAAAGTTTATTTACGGCACAGTCAGTCGTCGGAGTGGTCAGCAGGACTTTCACCGCGGAGAGATTCTACGGGCAGAGTCGTGATTGAGCGAAAAGATATCCAATCTCTTAAGGTTTATCAAGATTTTGTCAAGTTGGTCACTGGAAAACAGGTTATGATATTGCCCCAAGAAGTATCATTTTCACGGCCGGTCTCGCTGGCGCCAGCGGTAATTCCAAGTCGAGCGATAGCACCTATCAAAAGTCCACCCGTTGCTGATTTACCATCCCCAAAAGTTCAGTCATCGGTCCTTTCTTCGGTGGATAAAATTTCTGATGCCGAAAGCGCAATTCCGATTCCAGCAGTGCCGCCTTCCGCGGAACTGCTGGATCGTTTAGCCCATGAGGCCGAAGTGGCACTCGCTGGTCAAGCGGAAGCAAGCAAAAATTCCATGTCGCTCAATTATCTTAAGGTGAAGTTGACATATCATTTGACAGGTCTTGTTAATTCTTACGCTCGGCCGCAGGGCGGTAGATCAAAACATCAGGAATTTGACCGCTTGACATCAATTTCGCATCCCGAACTAAAGCTCTATATGCTGAACTATGAGGGACGACTTTATTTGAAAAATACGATTTCTAATACGTGGTCAAAAGGGATAGAGCCCGCAATAACGGCCACTGCAACCCATATTCCGATTCCAGCTTTATTGAATAATCAGGTCTACCTGCAGTTTGTCCGCACAGTGATGATTCGACATTTTGCTGATCAAGCCATCCGCGACAAAATCGTCGAGGATGAACAGGCTTGGAAGGTTTATAAGACTAGAAATTTGAGAATAGCGCCGATTGAATTCAGGCTCCCTTCCCCTACGTCAGAAGCGTGGAAGTTTTTGGGGCAGCCGCAGCCGGGAGATACGAAGCGGCAATTTGTGTTGGGACGCGGTGACGATGGCGAGAAAGGCGGTTTTAAACGGTACACTTTTTTTGCTGAGGTGGACAAGGATGGGAAGCGCAGCAAAAATTATTTGTTTTTTCTTGAGACCCCGTCGGAGGTGATGATTTTTGATCATCAGGGGTTGTTGGTGACGTATCCTCTGCAGGAATCTTATGTTGAAGCGGCCAAACGGAACGTCTTTATTGATTCATTTTTTATGGACTTATCCAAACGTTATTACGGTTGGAAGACGGGGTTTATTGCTGAATATTACAATGAAAAGAACGATGCCTGGGTGAGAAATTTAACAATCGGAAAAAGTGGTTCTGGAGTCACGTTAGTATTCCCCAGTACTAAAAAAATGGCGGTGCAAAGATTAAAGAATTCGGCTGAAATCAATGGCGCGGAATCATTGGCTAAAATAATGGAAGAAGAGACTCACTATGGGACCGAGATTGTCAGGTTAAGCCCTCAGGAGATTTATTTTACCAATGGGATAGGAAAACTCGATGATCCGCAAACACCGGTGTATATTTTTCACGGTGATCATTTTTACATCCCGGCTGTTGCTCAGCAGCTCTTCAGTCAGGGAATTGTGAGCCACGAGTTCCTATCGGCTTTTGGCAATGTTGATTTGAAAGGGAGTAAAGGATTATTGGTAAAATACCGAGACGGAATCATTCAGTATCGGGTCACACAGACAGCGGATACACGGGCGATTAAGGTCAACGGTCAGTGGGTTAACCGACGGGTTTGTTATATCCATGAGATTGATTCAAGGGGCGGTGGACAGCCGTTGGATCTGCCGGCAATTCCACCAATTTTCACTGGACAGGCCGAGGATGAAATTTTTGGCTTAGATGAGAATTTGTTTAAGCCTTATTGGTTTTCCGCGGCGCCAGCATCGATTCCTGTGGTGATTAGCCCCGAGTCTGATTTTAGACCAATGGAATTGCCGGCACCTAAAGACCGGAATGAAATATTAGACAGAATTGTTGAAGAAGCCGAAGCAGACCTGGCAGTTGGCAAACAAAACATTGTTGAATATCCTAAAATGCAAGTCAGTGTCGGCCAAGTCCGGGTGAATTTGGGATATCATCTGGAGGGGTTGATCAAATCGATCCATATCAAGCGCCAGAACACACCCGAGAACCCTGGTTTTGTAAAACTCGTTGACCGCAATGATGAAAATAATTTTTTATATATGGTCACTTTTGAGGGGCAGACCTATGTTAAGCACAGCGCTAACCAAGAGTGGTCAGAGCAGGATGATTTAGTCCCGACGGCAGCCGGCGGAATCAGTGAAGCGCAATTAAGAAAGGCTTTGCCGTATCAGGATTTTGTGCGCTCCGTGGTTCTTCATCGATTTGGCACGGCAGCCGCGCAGGGGCTCATTATTCAGCGGGAAGATCCTTCTTTCACAAAAGAAAATCCGGCTTTCTGGCGTCCTTATCGTTCATCCATTTCTTTTGGAGCAGTAGGATTTAATTTGCCTTCCATCCATAATGAGGCATGGAAATTTTTGATTGGCGAGGATGAAGGATTGAACCGTTCCGGCAAGGGACGAATCATCCTCATCCGCGGGGATGAAAAGAAACGAGGGGCAGCTCGGTATTCTTATTTGGTTGAAGCTGATGAGCAAGGGAATTTTACGGACAATTATTTATTTTTTGTTGATACGATTAATGAAGTCTTTGCTTATGACAAAAATGGTTTATTAACAGTGTGTCCCAAGCCACTGGGTGGGAAATATGTCAATCGCAATGTCTTTATCGATACCTTTTTTGAAGAGTTGGTTGAAAAATACAAAGGGT
This sequence comes from Candidatus Omnitrophota bacterium, assembly GCA_023247795.1. Lineage (GTDB taxonomy): Bacteria > Omnitrophota > Gorgyraeia > Zapsychrales > JANLHA01 > JAHFFS01. The sequence continues at coordinate 105,845 of JAHFFT010000001.1, read as the reverse complement.
GGAATATTTCTTCGGACACAAGATTATCAAATAGTTTAAATGTCGGTGGTGATTCAAAGAAAACACGCGTGACTTTTTATCGCGGTGTGAACATAAAGGCGGAAAAGATTTATTCATTTGAAAGATTTGGTTGGGAACCGGTGGCACGGGTGACCAATGTTGAGACCGGATATTCCTCTGAAATCGCGCGTATCGGCGAAAATCAAATTGTTTTTCTTAACGGGATTGGCGATTTGAGTGATCCTGAGCAGCCGGTTTACGTCATTGACGGCCTGCATGTCAATGTTCCCAGGCTGGTAAAACAACTTGGCGAACAGCGGGGGCCGGGAGTGGTTTCCGAGGGATTTCGCAACGCGTTTGGACAAGACCGCGCTGATCTCATCGGAGATGGTAAATACATTGCCAGCGAAGCAAGGTATGAAGTGGTTACGACCGACCGCGTGATTCCGGTGAAAGTCAAGGAAAAATGGGTTTCGCGAAAGGTTTGTTATGTGCATGAAATTAGATTCGGTGCTGCGCCGTATCAACCTCCGGCGGAAGTGCCGGTCTATCTTGGAGAAAAAAGGCATCAGGAACTTAAAGTCAATCCATTTCAACCTTATTGGCTGGAATCGGTACGTAAAGTAGAACCGGTGATTGATAATGTCTTGCCCGCGACATTCGTAAAAGAAGAAGTTCCACCTGTTTCCGTCGGTATCCCCCCAGTCACATTGACAGTTGAACCAGCTGCAACGGAGAAAGCTCCGCAAGAACCGATTGCGGTTCAGAAAAATGTTGTTCCATTAGAAATATTCCGTCAATGGGCGAAGAAAAATACCTGGACCGTCACGGCGCAGACCGCAGATGGTTTGGCCCGTCAGTTCGGAGTTCCATCTGAAACTGTTGACGCGGTCTTAGCGGAATTTCATATTGAAACAGTTCAAGGGAATTTCATCGACGGACTGGAAGGTATTTTTAGAGAGGCACAATGGGCGCTTTCTTTAAGATCAGCGGACGAGTTTGAGAAGGAAAGAGTGAAGGAGTCTTCGGTCTTTGTTAGGGTTAAGAACGTCAGTCTTCAGATGGGATTTTATCTGAGTGAATTGGTTGCCAGTACAACACTCATAAGCAAACATCCTGGGCAGCCAACAACTAAGGCGATTGTCGATCTTGATGATCCAACGAATTTCTTTTTGGTCGTGTCGGTTGGAAAGAAAATATATTTTAAAAACAGCAAGAGCGATCAATGGGCCCATGACACGATTCGTAAAACTAATGTCAATGCGGAAGAAATGCTGCAAAAGCCGGTTTATCGGGAATTTGTCAATCGAACATTGATCAATCATTTTGGGAGCCCAACAACGCGGGAACAATTGATCAAAGACCGTCCGCAAGGGGAATACAAAAGTTTTCAAAAAGGCGGAATTTATTTTGGCCGGGTTTTGATCAAAACCCCGGCAGACCGTTCCATTTGGGAGTTTTTGCCGGAGGCGTTGGATTATGCCCGTGATGCCGACCGCGGCGGACAATTTCCACGATATAAAATTCTGCTTGAAAAGAACAACCCCCAAAATTATCTTTGCTTTGTGCGTTTGCTGGATAAAGTGGTGGTCTACGACCGGCACGGAGTGCTTTTTACCGTCAATGATCCGCAGCGACTTGAGCAACCAGTTAAAATTATCACTGATAATTATTTTATTGGCACGTTTTTTCAGGATTTATTGAAGCGGTATTCGAAATATGAAAACCGTAAATTGAAGCAAATCAAATCGGGAGGCCTTGCCCGTCTGGCCTTGGGCGCTAAGAATGGGGTCGAGGTTAAAATGGATTATCAGGAAGGGATGTCAGCCGACACACCAAGTATGCTTTCTACCTACGGCATGGTTCCCATTGCGGTTGTCAAGGATGGACAAGGGAACGTGGCGGCAGAATTTTACCGTGTCGGTAAGAACAAACTCATCTGCAGCCTCATTGGTAATATTCATGACCCTGAGCAGGCGATTCAAATTTTTAACGGGAATCGTTTAAACATTCCCAGCCTTTTAGGACAGTTGGGAAAGTCACCTGCACCATCGATTTTGGGGACAAAGTATGAAGTTCTTCCATCGGATTTGGTTTTTCCTTATTGGGAGAACGGGCATTATCAGGGACGACGGACCGTGTTCATCGTGCCGATGGGTGCTCAAGCAGATATCAGTGATTTCTTTTTTGGCGATCAGCAGCCGGTTCTGAATAGTGACGATGAGAAAATGGATTGGGAAGAGCGGCAACTCCGGCCCTATTGGTTAAAAGAATGGGAGGAAAAGGCGGCAAGCGAGCAATTGAGCAGGTCCGCGGAGGATTTAGCTGTCACTTATCATGACATTCAAAATGAAATCCATATGGGAACCCAATCAACTTTGGAAATTTTGGCCCAAAATAGCACCCGCCTGACCGATCATTTGCGGAGTTATTTGCAGGCGGCTCATTTGGAAAAGATCCCCATTTTGGGAGATAAGACGGAATTGGAACTTCCGGATGTTCGGGTCATATTCGGGCATTATTTGAATGGTTTGGTTTGTTCTTCAAGGATCAGTTCCCGGGCGGATTCGGGAAAGGTGAGGATCCGCGAGGTCATTGATCGTCGCAATCCAAAGAATTTCTTTTTGATCGCTTCTGACGGGCAGGCGGTTTATTTTTGGAACAGCATCTCACAACGCTGGTCTAGCGGAGTGACACCGGTCGATGGGAAAATAGATAAGGACATGCTCGCCGGAATTCCGGAATACACGGAGTTTGCTGAGGACGTCATGATCGGACATTTTACCGACCCGGTGGTGCAGGGGGAGATTATCAAATCGCAGTGGGGAAAGGGACCGGATAATCTTAAGGAAGTGACGTTCACTCCACTCACGTTAAAGATCAAACATCAAGGTGAAGTCAGAGACAGCATTTTAAGCAAACGGTGGGCCCGGGTCCATCAGGATCCGGATGGTTCTAGCAACGTGGTGGTTTATTTTGTTAAAAAGAATAAAAACGGTCAACCGACCAGCCATTTGGTAACCATCCTTTCGACACCGGCCAAAATGATTGTGATTCGAGGGAGACGAATCGAGCGGTTTTCTAAGGCGAATCAAGTTGTGGTGACTTCTCAGCTTGTTAATGATTTTTTTGCTTCGGTCCCGTCGCTGCAGCCAAGTGAACCAAGTCCAGTTGAGAGTAGTAAGGTTGAATTGCCAAAAGATTTACCGGTGCTCAAGCCGCATGTAGAAAAAGAAGATCGAGAAGAGAAAATACCGGTGGAAGCTGTTGTGAATAAACAAAACAAAGCAGGCCCCGTCGATTTGAAGCAAGTTTTAGATTTTGTAAAGTCACAAATGAGTGCTATCCAAGCCCCTCAAACGATTTTTAGCAGCGAAACTTTCACGATGGGAGCAACTAATATTTTTCGACTGCCTGCGCAGCTTGTTGGAAAAATCGCCCTTCTTTCTTTTTCTAAGCAATTTGCAGAGGGTGTGCATGTCAAGGTCATGGTTGATCAGGCGGATCCCCAGAATTTCAACATTTTAGTTGTTGAGCAGGGGGCTGCTCACATGATCAGCAGTCAGGGGACGGCCTGGAACACGATGGAACTGAAATCAGATAAAGAAGTTACGGTTTATAATTTTGATAAGTTTTTAGCAATGGCCGATTTTGCTGATTTTACCGATCGGGTCATTGTTAATCATTTCAAAGACCCCCAAAAGAATATGGCGATTTTGAACCTTTATCCTTATAAGAGGCCTTACAAAAGTATCAAATTCAACGCGGTCCGGTCTGGAAATGTTGAATTTATCATGCCTCGAACCAATAGTGAGAAATGGAGATCAATCAGCGTTTATTTGAAGCGTATTATCAAATCCGGTCACTTTACAGCTCTTGTTGAAAATGATGAAAATGGGGAATTAAAAGAGAATTATCGGCTCATTGTGAATGGGATCAAAAGGGTTTTTGTCTTTGACCGGTATGGGCTGGTTCTTACGGTCAACCGGCCGGCCGATGCCAATCAGATAGTAATGGTCAAGGCGCCGGAGATATTTGAAAGTTTTTTTCAGGACATCGAGAATCGGACCGATAAAACAAATTGGTACCCCATTCCGATGGGGGATTTTTCGACGAAAGTTGAACTCATTGGGAAACAGGAGACGTTTAAGCTTTCTTATCAAGATCGTCCGGTCATCGAGTTGACCAACCTCCCGTTTCCGGGGGTGCTGGCGCCTATGGGGCGGATTTCTTCCCAGGGCGGGGACGTTTTATCGGAGATCATTTATCTTGCCAGAGGCCATTATGTCTTTACGGCCATGGGCGACTTGAGGGACCCTCAAAATCCGTTTTATGTCATCGTCGACGATGATATTGATCTCAACGCGCTTGTTAAGAAATTTCCTGATCTTTTTAGCGAAACGTTTAAGGGTCTTTGTGTTGTTGGGCAACAGCAAGGTGAGGAACGGAATTTTGATTTGCAAATAGCAGCGACGGAGCAAAAGTTGTTTAGGCCCATATGGAACAACGGTAAGGTTGAGTGGCGGGAAGTCAAACTCATCGTTGATCAGAATTCCCCATATTGGAAAAGGAACACTTTAAACCCTTTGATAGCGTTAGGCCATCGATGGTGGGAAGAACCACAGTATTTTGCCGGGAATGGTCCGAATGATGCGATTTTTCGGCCCTATTGGATGCCGCAAAATTTGGAAAAGGCCCAGGTCGATAAGGGTCAGATCCCCATCGATGACCAGCTTGATGCGGATCAGCTAGAATCAATCATGCTACACTCGATAAAGTTGATGGGTGTTGAGCAACCAGACGCCGCGAGCTTGCAGACGCTGCAAAATGACATCAAGTCTTTCAACGAAAATCATTCTAACTCTTTCGCGTTCACGGTCGCTGGGAGGGGTGACAAGAAGATCCGACTGGGTTCGCGACATGTATTGCTGCAGTTGAATTCGCACGATCGTTACCATCTTCAATTGCAATGGGATGACGCGTTGGGACTAATTTTTCATTGCATTGGAAAACACACCATCAGTTTAGGGCTTGGGTATCACGCGCAAGACCCATTAGTAAGTCATTTGGTCGCCAACATCATTGCCCGTTCTTCCAACGTCGCGACAGCGGAAGCTAACATTAAGAAGCTGCACGCGTGGATGAAGTCGCATGAAAGTCAGAGTTTTAAATTCAACATTCGAACACTTGAAAGAGAAACGGGTGTGATTTTTACAGCGATACAGATTATGGCCGAGCGTTACAATATCAAATTTCAGGAGAAGGCCAATGCTGGGGCGGTAGCTATACTTCATGATGAGTTGGAGCGGGTGACGCCAGAAGTCATTGATCAAGCCTTAGGGCCCCAAACATCTGCTGTCGACGATCTATCGAAAAAGACTAGCAATGAGATTTCAAAAGATGTCCAAAGCGGTCTTGATACTTTGCTTTCTGATCAGGGGATAGTGGACAAGAAGATGAGTTATCAACTTGAAGATGGTCCTTACGTGATTAAGTTGTGGGGGATAAGGCTGCCGCGGGAGGATGCTGGACAAAGAAATGTGTTGGAATTGGATCAATTGAAGAAATTGAATCAATTCCCAGGAGCGACGGTGGATGGCTCGCAGCCTTTTTGCCTTGTTAAGGTTTCAATAAAGACGGGAGATGTCCCGGTTGCCTATACTGTTTTATATCCCAGCGGTCAAGGCCTAAAGTTGGTCAAAAGTCAGAGTGATGAATACATTCCCACGCCGCTAAGAATTTATGATCAACTGACTGAAAAGTTGGAAGGGTCGGTTGTTGCTGCCCATCAAGAGACAAAAAGGTTTCATCAAAGTTCATTTCATATGGCGGCAAGTTATATCAGTTACTATTATTTTCGTAAACACTTTTTGAAAGAACGTAACCGGGCTAAGGCGATATCGCAGGCTTATTTTGAAATCAAAAATTTGTTTCCGGAAGAACCTATAAAACCGGAAATCATTACCTATATTCTTACGTTGAAGCAAAGTGAAACCCATAGCTGGTCGGGTGATGTGGTCAGTTGCATACGGCTTTACATCCATTACTTGGAATCATTTCAAACGGACATTCTCCAGAGGTATCAGGAGATTCGAAAAACGAACACAAATAATTTTGGGGCTGCTGTTCAACTGATGAGAGAATTAAGGAATTTAGAAGATTGTCCGGCGCTGACGGTCAAAAATTTGATGGGTTTGTTGTCAGAATTTGCTGTGGACGTTCGTGGCCTACAAAATCCAATGGAGATGTATTTTTTGTTTATGGGTAGAGCCAATGCTCAAGGTGAGGTTTTTGATTTAGCAGCGCGCTACGCCGCTGCCATCAAAATGGGCCTGCCCCCTTTATGGGCGTTTTTGCAGCTGCGGACCGACGCGTTGGCGTATTTACTTCGTTCCGGTATTCTGAATGCCGAGGAATATAAAATCGCGCAGTTGGTTGCCAATGGTCATACCGCGGATGATATCCAAGCCGCGACGGGTATGACGGTGAAGGCAGTGAATGAGTTGATCAATGATGAGAGGCTGTTAATTTTAAAGCCGGTTATTTTGCAGAATCTGTTGACCAATTTGAATCAGCCGGCGGGGGGGCAGTTGTCTTACTATTGCAATTACTATTTGTATTACAAAACGAAGATCGATCTTTATCAGCGTTTTGTTGAGTTACGAAAAACTGAAAATGAATCGGTCGCTTTAGGGCATTTAGAAAATGAATTGAACAAGGTCGCAAGCTACCAATCTGCCAGCCGGGAAACATTGATGAAGGTTTTAGAGAGTTTCGGGTATCAGTTTCAAGGGGTTGGCTTGAGCGATATCGAGCATGTTTATGATCAGGTCAAGTCTGGAGAAGTAACGGCAGCGAATGCCCCAGGAGTTGTTGATTATCTGGTCGCTGTCATTGCTTATGCGCTTGACCAGCGGCTGGATGAAATAGCTCGTGACCCTGTAAAATTAAAAATATTATTAGAGCATATCAATAAATTCAATTCCTACGATTTGTCGATTACGACTGACAATAAGCAAATACTAATCAATCTTATTAACAGGTTCAAATTGAGATTGAAATTTGAAAGTCCCGGCCATTTTAAAGTCTGGTTGGATTGGGAAGATGAGATAGGGTTAATTTTGTTTTTGAATGGGAAAAAAGTATACGGCTTTCACATTAAGCAGGAATTGAACAATAAGACGCCCAGTATGAAAAATATCACATCTTTTATTGAAAGCGACGATTTGACTGAGGCCCAATTGACGATACAGGCCTGTCGAAGATGGTGCAGGTTTCATGACCACGGGTCGGTCAATGTTACGGCTAAAGAAATCGCAAGATGTTTTGGCGTAAGTTATCCATTTATTTTTTCATTACTAACGAGTCATAAGATTGCGACGGAATGGGTGGGAGATCCGCAGGCAATAAGTCATTTGCAGGATGAAATACAACAGATCAAAGCAGATTTAAGTCATGGTCAAACGGAGATTCAAAATCCAAGTGCGAGTGCAAAAATGGCTCAAGCCGAAAATGTTCCGTTGGTTGAGGGTCCTATCAAACACACTGAGCCAGAACTGCGTCAAACACCGACGATCAAATTATTAAAAGAGTTGAATCAATTGTACGGAGATTTAGAGGCCCAGTTAGCCTTGCCAGACAGTAACCCTGAGGAGATCCTTAATCGCGGCGCTGATCAGATTTATACGAGGCTGCAAAAGCTGGCGCCGCAATTGAACCTCGATGAGCACAAAATGGCCAATAAAGATGTTATTTTGAGTGTTGCTAGGGTAAAACTTTGGTTCGGCGGTTATTTGCGGGATCGTCTCGCCACCATTTCAGCAGCAAGAAGACATTTTGGTGCTTTTGATATCAAGATCAAGGAAATCATTGACGTTGAAGATGTGTCCCATGTTTTACTTGCGGTATCGATTAAGGGGCAGAGCCGGTTTTGGGACAGCCGCACCAGGCAATGGACCGCACCCATTGCGCCTGCCGATAGCGGGGAAATCAAACCAAAGCAGATGATGGAAATTCCGGTGGTCGCGGCTTTTATGAACCAAGCCATGTTGAACCATTATACAAAAAGGGACAATGTTGAAGATCTGATTTTGGAACACTGGGATCCAACGCCGAAATTATTAGGACGAGTCACCTTTCAACCTTTCGAATTTCTTTTGCCCGATACCCGAGAGGCCCAATGGCGTGATTTGCAAAATGACGACGTCATTAAGGTGCGTGAAGATGGGACTGACGCCAATCGGATTGTTGCGCTTGTCCAGAAAGCTTCCAACGGCCAGCCGACAAATCATTATATGACTTTTATTTCGTTGCCCAACTTAGTTTTGGTTTGTTATGGTGACAAAAAGATGATTTATTCTAAGTTGGAATCCCAGAAAGGATATCAAAGGACTCGATGTCCTCTGGTCGCGGAGTTTTTTGCCAACGTTAGAAAATACAAACAAGAGGCCAGCAGCCTGGTTGATCTTGGGGAATTGAAAAAAATACGGCAAGAAACTGGGGTTTCGGTTGGAAGTCGTCCTGTTGATTTTGATTCTTTATTGGCGCCAGCCGCGACTCAGATGGACGAGGTTAGGGGCAGTGTGCCGTCCTCCGGCGAAGAAAATCTTGAACCAACGATTGCTTCACAGAGCAGCGTAGGCGAACCGGATATCACCGTTGGCGAAAATATTTTAGCAGATCAACCCGCTGATGTACCAACAGCGGCATTGAGTGAGATCAATCAAAAGATAGAGCGGTTTTTAAGTGTTTATCAGCAGAGACCCGAACAATTTTTCCAGAAAGGGATTGAAACAAAAAAATTTGATTATCATTTCGGTGATTTTGAAATACATTTTGAAAATAGTTTATCAGGTTTGGTTAAGACGGTACGCCCAACAAAAACTGAGAGGGGCGCACTTCAGGGTTGCAAAATGCTAATCGATCAAGCTGATCCATCCAATATCCTTTTTTTGATCATGTATCGAGAAAATTTGATTTTAAAGAATCATCGCACGGGACAATGCTCTCGTATCATCGTTCCGGAACGGGGAACGAATTCTCGATTTGTGAGCATGGAGCAATTGGTCAGGGAAGAGGCTTTTGCTGATTTTGCTTTGCGAACAAAAGTCAATCATTTGACCCCTGAGGTAAGAAAACGGATTGCTGGGAATAAGGAAAACGCCAGACCATACGATTTTACTTTTCATCCCGCGTTTCAATTTGGCAACCTTTCGATCAGTACTCCCAAAGTTGCTTCGGGTTCCCGAGGATTTTTAGCAAGAAGGGTTAAACGGATTGGTGGACAGTATCTTTCAAAAGCCTCTCAGTATGTGGCCTTTGTCGAGTGCGATGATAAGGGCGAGCTGACCGAAAATTATTTGTTTTTCTATGACGCGATAACACATGTTCTGCTTTACGACCGCAATGGCCTTTTGAATGTCTATCGTAAACCATTGGGGGTGAGAAACGTGATCGATGTGCCCATGGATGTTTTTCGGGCAACATTTTATCAGAATTTGCAGAATAAAGAAAAATGGCACAGCAAATCCTATCCAGCTTCCGTTTCTGGCAAGAATTTTTTGACCGGGCGACATTTCATAGGAGGTAGTGGTGATGAAGGGGTAACAATCATTTTTCGTCACCAAGGGAATGTTAACACTTTTTCACCAGAGGGCCGGGTCTCGATGTTTAGCTGGGCACCGGTGGTTGAATTTGAAGAGAGCGGGATCACTTTTGCGCGTTTGGATCGCCAGTTGATTGTCAGCTCGGGACTCGGTGATATTTATGATTCGCAGCAGCCGGTTTATATTCTTTCTGTTGGAAAAGATGTTATTTTGAAAGATTTTGCCAGTGGTGATTTTGCCGCACCGATCGCGTCAAGTAAGTTTGTTGAAGCATTCAACATAGGTCCGGGATTACCGAATCGATATCGAATTCAAAGGACCAATATGCGGATCCCGGTTTATATCGAACCGAAAGCTGGTGCGAACGGAGACCTGGTCGAACAAGGGCATTGGGAAAGCCGAACAGCGTATTTCATTGTTGACAGCACTTTGGATTGGGATAAGCAGCACCCAGCTTTGGGTAGGATTCATTTTGATTTTTCCGAAGTCAAAGAATCCATGAGGGATATTTTAGTGCCGTATTGGTGGACGAATGAAAAACCTGCGGCAGTGGAAGATGTGCCTGTGTCAAAACCCAAGCCATCTGCATTGACGGAAACGGTAGGTGCTTTGGAAAAGGTGAAAGAAATAATACCCAGTCCATTGTCGGTACTTGAACCTGCCTCTGTAGTCGTGCCGAAGGTGCCAGCTAAGAAAGCAACCAAACCTATTGCAACGCCGCCGGCCGCAAAGGGAAAAACTGTCAATGAAACAATGGGAACGAAGCCAGCAAAGCCGGTTGACGAATCCCCGAAAGGGTTGCGTCAATTTATTAAAGAGAATTATTTTAAAATGACCGCAGACGATATCGTTTTTTTGCGTAGTGCCCCTGGGAATGAGGTCACCCTAGAGCAGGTTAAAAGTATCATTAGAGAAGTTGCGGCGGAAGATGCGGCTGAAAGGGCAGCTGAAAGAGCTGCCGCTGCCGCCCAGAACGCAATTGATTCGGCTGTTGAGGAAACTACGGACGAGGTTAACGGAGATCAAGATCACATTGATACCGCTGGATCGAGTAGGGGGAATACCAAAATTGATAATAGATATAAACCCAAAGAACCCATGGTGGGGTTGACAGAGATTGTCAAAGCATGGTGGCAGTTAGAAAATGAAAAAGAAGGGAATGTGGACGCCCAGCAGAATGAAATCATACATTTTAGGGAGACAAGTTCAAAATTAAAGAACGTTTGCAAGAAATATCCCAAATGGTCATTGCTTGAATCCGATGCTAAACAGTGGATCATTGCGCAAGTTGTTGAAATCAAAAGGGGCGGAAGCGCAGTTTTTACAAATTTGTTGCCAAAAGCAGTTAGCAGGTGGCTTTGGTCAGAAGAACAATTGGATAGTTTTGAATTTTTATTTGAAAAGCCAAATGAAATCAGTCAGGGACATTTTTTTACCAATAAACAGATCTTGAGTGTCTTACAGCGAGAAACGAAGCGGTCGGAAGCGGAGATAAGAAGTATTATCGATGTGGCAGCGGCCCATCGAATCAATGATCCCAAATTGTTGACAAGATTGTTAATCTGTCGAACAAACAGTCAAGAGATTATCAAGATGCTGCCGCAATTTTGTGAATTACGAACACATCAGCCACTGTTTACTGCCTCAGATAAAGCTATTGTTGATTGGTTGGCAAGCATTGACACGATTATCAGCGATTTGAAGCTAGCGATTGCGCAGGATAAGATCAAGCTCAGCGGGCATCAAAATGTGCTGAGAGGATTTCCGGCGTTCGGAATCGAATTGCCGATAGAAGTGTTTATGGGGATCTGCCAAATCATTTTACCGTCGCAAATGGGTTTTCTTGAGAAACGCCTCGATGAGCAGAGAAGAAAAGGGAACGAAGTTAAGGTGTTAACCGGGCAAGATATCAAAGAAATCGAACGGTCTTTTCAAGTTTTTCAATCAAATGTCATGGGTGTTTTGGCCCGATTCCCAACCATGCCGTCGGTAAAAATTTTGATGAGGGAAATTGATCAGAACAAATCAGATTTTTTGTGTTTTCATCTGCAGGGAAACATCGGGGATCAGATCGTTGGCAGCGGATTAGAAGAATTGCAGCGTCGATTTGAACTCTTGCGCGTTCGCGGGACCGATCATTGGGTTTTCATAGCGCTCTCGCCGGAGGAAAGTCTTGAAGACGGGATCCGTAGAATTTTTGGACCGGATCTGATGGGGCATGACACAACAGCGATGAACGGAAAAAAGCGTTTTGAAAGGGGTATTTATTCACCGTTCGATGTTGTTCTCCATTATCAGCCTGACTTCCATAATTATCCGCGATTTGAAGAAGTCGGGACCTTTTTATCCGGTAATATTGGAAATACAACGACAATGGGGGTTGTTTCTCCCGCGTACTTGCCAATATATGACGCGCAAAATTTATTAAAAGCGTTTCCAGCTAAGATTTATGACTCAAATGACCTGACCCCTGAAATTAGAAGAAAATCAGAGAACAAGATAATTCCTATTTTGGCTCTTGAAGATTTACTGGAAAATGGCAGCTTGGACATTGATTACATCCCAGAGGATTTCATATCTGATAAATTTTTCTCAAGAATTCCATTTTCCCTAAGTGAACTTTTACAGTCGGCTGATCCAGGTGTCCGTTGGCATGCCCTGGGCTTATTGCAGGAACTCAGTCTTCATACCAATCTGCTGATCGAAGATATCATAGGACGTTTTGCTAATGATCCGGACGCCGCCTTGCAAAACCGTATTTTAGATGATTATGTCTATGGGCAGAAAGGTTTTGAGGGCAAAGCCATTGAAGCATTTTTACATTCACCATTCTCATTGATTAGATTGCGGGCAAAGATGATGAAAGCTGATTTGGCCGGGTTTCCTGATGTGCCGTTTCAATTTAACGAACAGATCATTTTGAAAATGCAAGACGAGGAACTCAAACCGATTGCGACAAGATTGTTGGAATCGGATTTTTATACCATGTTTGATCAGGCACGCCAGTTGAGTGCTGACCAGGTCCAAAGGTTGGGCAGTATCATTGATTTGCTGCTTTCTCGAATGTTTGAATCTGCGGTGACCATGGGTGGGAAGGAGCATCCGCTGGTTGAGGCCGCGCAATATTTTGTTTGGAAATGGAATCATCTTCCCAAGAGCTATAAATACGACGATCTTTTGAAGCCATATCCATCAATGCCACTCAGAGAAATTGTTTTACGAAAATTGATTGCCACGGTTTACAGTGATGTGGGGGAGATGGCCCAGGCCATCAATACTTGCAGCCAGCACGCGAAAATTTTACAAACGATTGAGTTGAAACCAGGGCAGGATCCATTAGATCTGGCTGTTGAAGTTTTGAAACGGATGGGAGCCTTGATTCTTTATTCCGCTGAGCCGAAAGATAAATACCAGGGGTTTCAAGAACAGTTTGATCAATTGAGTTCCAATTTCTGGGTCAAGGGGATGAAATATTTTCTGTTTCTTGATCAATCGAGGCAATCTAAAGTGGAACTTTGGCTGAAAGAAATGTGGTTAGAATCAGAAATACCAACTTATGAAACATTTGACCACCTTTCTCCTGACGCGCTCGAGTTTACAATGCAGGTATTTCTAAATATTCTTATTGGTTTTAACGGCCATAAAGATCAAGGCATTGATGATGTAGGTAATGAAGATGAAGAAATTGATGCCGATATGGATGGTGGTCTTTTGGACGATGAGTTTACGAACGTCGCCCCTAAGAATGGTGATGAGATAAGGGAATGGAATGCAAAATTAATGGTCCTGAGGGATCAACGGTATGAAGCTCAAAACGGCAACGGAACAGATAGAAACGTTTCCCTAGTAACAGAAGTCGTAACCCCTCCTGTTAAAAAGCGGCAAAGAAAACCAAAATCCTTTCCTATGCGATCAGCTCAACTGAAAGGGAATGAAGAATTGAAATATGTTGGTCAGGATTTATTGGGGCCAGGCAGTGGAGAGTTGATAGCGTCGGGAGATATTTATGCTTCCAGTGAATTGAGGTTGAAAAAAGGGCTTTCAAAAACAGAGCTTCAATCGATGTTTGAAATTTTGTTTGAACGAAAGGGAGAGCTTTTTCCCATTTATCAAAATGGGGACTACGGGGATAAACAAGAAATAAAGGAATATCTGCGATTGCGTTTCGCGCTGCGGGATTTGAATCGGGAACAAGTGTTTCAAATGATCGATGGGCAGCTCAATGACGAGCAGGCAGAAGAGCTAAAGGAAATTTTAAGTAAGCAAATGGAACAAGATCGCGATTCTTTAGCGAAGAAATCGGCGCGATGGCAACAGCTTTCCTGGGGAGAGTGGAATGTTCCTGAGAAAGAATCAGCAGCTGAATTGCTGTTTTCATTTGATCCGGACGTTCGTAGGCAGACGACGCTGCTATTAGTTAACGCAGCACAGCGATATTTTGGTAAAGTTTATACCACTCC